>JAZSHP010000002.1:0-5582 GCA_045533355.1 Candidatus Fimenecus sp. | reverse complement strand
CCATACCCCCCTTTACAGCACCAGCTCCCAACGGCACTGCCGGTGGGTGTTTGAGGCAGTTGTGGCGGTTTGCCGACACCACTGCTTTTTCCTGCTCAAACTTAAAATTGCCAACTTTTGTTCCAAAAGCGTATTTTCATTGCTAATTTCAGGTTTTGGTGCTGTTTGGTGTAATAACGCAGCTTAACTTTAAATCGCTTTTAAGGTGAAAAAAGCCTTATTATTCATTGCGAAATAAAACATAACTATGATTGGTAGTATCAAGACCTTACTTTAAATTTTTATTTCATTTTCGGGGGTATATCCCTTCTTTTTTCTTTGCATTTGTTTTCCACGCTCAATTAACTGATTTTTTTGTTCTTCAGATAATGGTTTTCTTATTCCTATGCTCATACGATCTTTCGGAACAACAAATGTGTATGCTCCTGCATCATCTTTTTCTTTTAGTTTCACAAATGTAGGATGCTTTTTTAGCTTGCTAATCAATTTACGATTATATGTATAGATTTCAGCGTTGTCATCCTCTTCATTGAAGAGAATTATTGTTTCTTTTTCAGTTTTTGAAACAGTATATTTTGCCATATAATTACCTTCCTTTCAGGCATAAAAAAACAGACGATATGTTTCAATCGTCTGCTTATGCCATATTATACCTTACTGCAATTTCATTCCATCATCCTGACCAGAGTATGCAATATCTTCCTCAACATCTTCACCGATATCATGAATATTTGTATATTTTACAGTGTGATTCATTACATTTTGAAGCATTTCTATTCTGCTGTTAAGCATTCTGCAAAGTGTATCTTTTCGCTCTGCATCCATGTGTTGGGATGTCTTTAATATTTCAGCAAACTCCTCATCAATTCCTTTGAGTTTACCAAGGTCAAGCCAACTAAAATCTGTTACCAATTTAATCTGGTCCGAGTGATTTGTCTTGAAAGGTTTTGAGGCAATATCTCTCGCTCCGGCTTTTATACTTCCGGTAGCTGTGTTAAACCACATTGATGTTCCATTATCATATATAGGTGCCGAACAGGTATATTCAAGTGTTTCTGCATTCCTTACAAGACCGAAATTATTGAGGTGTCGATCTTCGTTTACTATGATAAAATCAAGAGTCAACATCTGATTCAAATTATGCTGTATATCACTAATTCCTAAATCTTTACAGACATCAATATAGTGTTCATAATTTGATTTATGGTTTGGCTTACTTGTTGATTTGAGAATGTTATGAGCAGTTACAAGTTCTGTTTCAGAAGTTATAAAATCTTTGCAGGCGCTATATGGTTTATCACCTATAAGAGTAAGACTATACTCTGCACATTCAATGCCAAGCCTTTTCATGATTACGGTTGCCAGAACTTCATTATATGGTTCCTGTTGATATGAACCGCTTCCTGCTTTAAATAAAACTCTGTCACCATCAAGAATTCTCCATTTTTTCTTAAGCCATCCATCTGATGCGGAGTCAGGGGACATATAGTTTATATCATCTGAATCATTTTTAAGTCCTATAAGAATATTACCGATATCCTCTGAAAAATCATTTTCGAAGAAGTTGATGGTGTGCCAATCAAGGTTTGCACTATCAGGAAGTACCCAATACTGATCGGAGAGGTTGAGACCAAAGCTCTTTCCAAGCATCTCTGTTGTACCTGATAAGCCGATTTTTTCAAGTGCTTCTTTGAGACCTAATCTACTTGCAGGAATAGCTCTTGCAACCCACCAGGCATGAAGCTCTCGTCTGTCTGCCATACCATTTACCACAGGTACTCCGACAGGCAGATGCAATGGATTTATAACATCGTATATACTTGTAAATACTCCGGTCACTTCATCGAACTCAAGCGATGCAACAGGAATGTTTTTATGCATGAGCTTACATTTCATGTACACACCTCCTCACACTTATAAGTGTTAACAGTATATCATAGTTAAATGTCTTTTTCAAGGATATGATGCTTTTTTTGTGAAAATCATACTGAACTATTTTTGATTTCATTTATTGCCTCCCTTTCCCTGAACATTATCTTCTGCAGCAAGTATGGCATCGATATACATTCTTGTAGATCTTGGAACATATTTTTGATATATTTTCTCCATACCTTCAGATAAATATTTTTCAAGGTTTTCATAAACATCAGGTGCATGAACTTTAATTCCTCTAAGCTTTTCGGTACTGTAATTGAACGAAATTTTTTCAAGTTTCATCTAAAATCACATCCTCATTTCCATATTTTCTTTGGGTTCGCAATACTCTTCAACAAGGTACATATAATTCTCAAGATACTCTTCTGTGGTGAATTCTTCGCCTGTGTAGTTATAGTCATCATCGGTCATTACAATACCGCTTTGGGAATTCATTTCTTGTCCGTCAATTATTTTCGACTCCACTGCATCTCTGCTCAGTACTGTTCCCCAATGGTTGACTGCAACATAATCTTTAAGTTCACACATATTCCCATCCATACCGCCATCTCTGATATCGTATCTATGTAGTCCATCAGGTATATCATCATACTCCAATCTTTCGTTTGTAAAGAGCATTGGCTTATTAAATATAATTACTGCCTCATACTTTCGAGGCATATTTTCTTTCATTTTATACTTGATAGTGTTTTGGTACGAATGATTAAATTTTTCAAACTCATCTCTTGTCATTTTAATTACTGATAGCGCCTTTTCAAACACCTGTTTGACATCGTCCGGTTTAACACCAAGCCTGAGTTCATACACATGCATATCTCCGCACCATTGAGTAACCTGCTGTTCCACAGGCACTCTATATATCTCCTCATAAGTAGCCATTAAATTAATTTCTGAACAGGTATAAATTTCATTACCAAGTTTCAATCATATCATCTCCCTCCACTTCATTTTTAAGGATTGTAAATGCTTTTTCAAAGGCTCCTATACCACTGAAAAAACTTCCGAGCCGTATATCTTCAAACAGATACGGCATAGCATTATACAGTTTGCGATAGATGGCAAGCAACACATTAACTACAATTGAGTTGCCTGTCTGTTTATATATCTGCGTGTTACTGACTCCTGCTTCTTTCATCTTTTCATAGTCTGCCTTTTCGAATCCCATAAGCAACACATTTTCAAGAGGTTCAAGTTTTCGTATTCTCTTTCCGTCAAAGACTGCTGTGTGTGAATTTCCTGCTCTTAAAGTGGGTGCTAATGTAATCCCCACTTTGCAATCCTGAAATCCGCTTTTAACCTGACACTGATACATATCCTTTTGACAAGTTATGATTGAATCAAGGTTTTCTTCATAAGCTTTTCTGACGGATGGTTTTATGCTACTGTCCATATAGATGTTGGCAATATTAGTTTCGTAAAACTTTGAATCATCTGCAGGTAATAAAAAGTCTTGTAAGCTGCCAAGGCTATATTCCTGTATCGGAAATTTGAACTTACCATTGTCAACAGTTCTTTTAATCATAACTATATAGAGTCTTTCTCTGTTCTGCGGAATTCCATATCCTTTACTATTGAGAACACCCATATAGATGTTATAACCATAGGACATAATCTCCTCAATAAATAAGCCAAACATCGTATCAAAACTTGAGCTTAAAATGTTTTTGACATTTTCATAAATTGCCACATCAGGTTTTATATGTTTAAGAATACGCAGCCATTCAACAAGAAGGGATGACCTTGTTTTTTCGATATTCTCACAGCCGCATTCCGGACAATAGTTGCGACTTTCGGGGTTTACTGTCAACGGATTATATTCCGTATTACAGCTTTTGCATTTCCATACTGCTCCCTTTCTTGCTCCTGATATGCTGAAATCCTGACATGGTGTTCCTCCAACCATAAAATTAAAATTTTCAAGATTTTTCTCATTTACCTCTTCAATGTTACCGAGATTCTTTCTTTTATTCTCATTATGTATTGTGCAATAACTCTTTACAGCTTCTCCATCTATTTCGCAAAAATGGATTAGCTCGTATCGCATTTGTACTCCTTTCTGCATGAAAAAAGCGAGACATTTCTGCCTCGCTACACATTAATTATTTAACTTACATACCGGACATGCCCTGCATTTCCTGTGTATTTTCATTCATACTCTGGTCAAGCATCTGGTTCATTTCATCCTCAGTTTTTATGTAGTATTCTTCCCAATCCCAAAAATGAACATATATTTCTCCACCTGATACACTTATCTCATGTTGTTCAAAAGACTCTCCCCAACCATCAGAAAACTGACCTGTAACATAATCTTTCAAGTCATCAATTTCAGCTTGAGTAAGAGGTTTTGTCATTTTAATGACCGCAACACCCATCATGGTATCACGAACGCGTTCAACATCCGGCTTGATGCTATATACCTTGTTTCGGCTGATATTATCTTTTCCAAAATATTTTGCAAGACCTCTTTCTCCATCTTCGAGATTGAACTCATAAACTTTCTTTCGTATTTCTCTCAAATATGGTTCGCCATCTATTTCATTTGTGTCGCCCATTTCTCTGTCAAGTTCCTCAACCTTGAGAGGAACATATAACTTCATTTCAAGAACTGCATTTTGTTTCATGTTCTGTTCAAGCATATAGTTAATCGGCATTTCAATCTTTGGTGCATAACTCATATATCTTGCATAGTTGTACCCTTGAGTATCCACCATAATCCCATCGCCGTTTGGACCTATGACAAGCACTCCATGTACACCATCTGATACAGGTTCATACATTTTCTCATTATATGATTTGAATACATCTACATCTTCTGTTTTTTGTATCTTTGCAAACTGCTCCTCATTCACATAGATAATTTCATCAACATAGAAGTTTGTCAGGTCGCCTGATAAACCATTCTTTGTGAACATTCCCCTTAAAACGATAGTGGTTCTTTCAGGGAAGAGTTCGGCTTCTCTTTTTATAAGTTCTTCAATATCAAGTGTCTGATCTTTACACCGTAGTACAAGGTCTTTTTCGGATATTGTCATTTTATAATTTTCGAACTTTACATTAACTCCATTGATATAACTGTATATTTTATCTTTATCTATCTCATCACCATTGGAATTAAGACATATATATTCGTCATTATCCCTCATGGAAAACAGAGCTATATCTGTTCCTTTATCAAATATCAGATTGTATACTTCTCCTGTTTGGTTATTTATAAATTCTTTTGTATCAATTTCAACACCAAACTTTTCTATGAACAGTTTGCGGACTGTTTCATAGTGAATTTTTCTATCCATCATATTACCGCCTTTCTTTTTAGCCTGTGCTTGGCTTCAATTTCTCTGTCAAGTCTTTTCAGAATTTCATTTCCATCTGCTGTTGACAGAACTTCAAACCAACTTGATTTTAAAAAACGTCTTGCATCGTATGCATGTACATTTTCTTCACGGATATCTTCTACTGCCAGCAATATAATTGCATTGGCAAGGTTTTCATAAGCTTTATTTATAACCATAATTTTCTCCCTTCGTGTAATTTATTAGGCTGGCACTGAAAGAGGAAGTCTTCCAAAGCCATATAATTTACTTGTCCAATAATTTGTATCAATAGATGCATATTTGATTGGATCACCGCAATGAAGCATCAAGCCG
>JAZSHP010000036.1:0-9780 GCA_045533355.1 Candidatus Fimenecus sp. | reverse complement strand
GTCTTTGAAGAACTTTTTAACCTTTGCGCCAGCGCCCTTTAAAACATAATCCTTTTTCTTAGGAGCAGCGTCCTTGTCCTTCTTAGTTACCTCAGCAGTGGTCTTTTCTTTCTTTTCAGTCATTTCACTTACCTCCGGATTACTTTGTTTCCCTGTGGAGAGTGTGTTTCTTGCAGAATCTGCAATACTTGTTCATCTCAATTCTGTCGGGAGTGTTCTTCTTGTTTTTCTTTGTGTTGTAGTTTCGCTGTTTGCACTCTGTGCAAGCTAATGTGATTTTTACTCTCATTTTTTCGGCACCTCCGTTAATACTTCGCCTGAAAAATCAGCAGACGAATAAGCCTTCCTCACTGAAAAATAGGCACAAAAAATAAGCCTCTTTCCCGAGGTACTTGGTATTGTATCACAGGAGTCAAGGCTTGTCAATAGATTTTTTATTTTATTTTAAGTTTTTTATACGGGACGCTGAAAACAGCGCCCCGTAATTTTATAAATAGTTTAATTGTAATTGTTAACAAAGGTAGCCTGGTCTTCCAAATTTCCTGCAGCCTCACCATTTTTCAGGTTAATTCTGTATTTTGACTCTGAGATGGGCACAAGTGTAAATTCGGTGATATAGTTTGAGCTTACCTCTTTATCATCCGTTACAGTACACTTAATGGTGCCGTCGGACAAAATGGTATAATCGCCAAAATAATAATCAAGCCCTTCATAGTAATTAACTACTAATCCGAACGTTTTTTTGTCAGATTTCAATATGACTCTTGTGTAATACTCGGGATCCATATCACCATCTACAAGGTCTAAGACAAGAGTTGCTGTTTTATTTTTTCTTTCTTTTTCAATATCATCGATATTATTAGTGTATTCAGCCATTTTCTGACATAAAAGTTTACCACAGGTATATTCACCGTCAACCTCACTATAATCAATCCAGTTTTCCTTTGCTTCACCATTAGTCCACGTGTAACTAAATTGCCATGCTCCCATATAATCCGAATATGTATATGCAGCAACTAAAAACTGCGGAGAATCATCTTCCAACATTCTGAATGCAATTGATGCTATAGTAAACTCACTCATATCTATATAATCAATTTTCTGCATTGAAGCTTTAACATCTGCTTTTACCTCTTGTTCAGATGTTCCTGCCATTTCATAGGCTTCTTCTATGGTAAGCTCCTTGCCGGTCTGTTTGTCATAAACATGTGAGAAGGTTGCAGAACCCATATCCGTAAAACTATTAAATTTTATATTTACCGGATGACACGTATATACTAAATTAAGATATCTGTCCGTTGATGTTGGCAAAGCATAAAAATTATAATGCACATCAGAAAAACCATTTCTGGCATTAAATTCGGCATTAATTTCCATGGCTTCCTCATAAAATTCTTCATATTCCTTATTAATTTCATTATTGATTCTTGTGATTTCTTCGTTTTCTTCGCCGTAAATCTGAGGAATTTCGGTTACATTGTATGATACCGAGCCATACTCACTCACCACTTTTTCACTGCGTCTTGTTTTTACATCAATATATGCACCAGAATTGGCTTCAGTTTCTTTGTCCTTTTTATCCTCTTCGAGAACAACCTTTACCCAATCAAGGTCGAGTTCTTCGCCATCGTATTTGTTGTCTGCTTCTTCGAAGGTTTCTTCACTGATTTCATTCTTTTCATCAGCAGTAGTTTCATTATGAATTACCTCATAATACTTATCATTTTCTTTATAATACTCCTCATCTACTTTAACAATACATTCCTTTTCAGGAAGCACATTATAAGTAAAACGCAAGTAGTCATCATCTTCTTCAGTTACCTTGATAACCTCGTTATAAATAGTAATTTCTGTATTTTCACTGAAGCTGTTTACATCAAATACCTGTTCAGCTTTTCCACTTGCATCCATTGTGTAGATATCGTATGTTTCAGCATTTTTATCATCTTCAAAGCGGCCACCAACGATAAGCTCGTCCACATCATCGTCATTGATATCTGTTAATGAATAACAAATCTCATAATTCTCGGATTCCTTAAATTTATCGATAAGCTTATTACTGAGAGTTTTTTCATCGTCCTCTTCCCCTGCCATTACAAGCTTATATCTTTCAACGATTTCGTTGTATGAATCAGGAAGGTTATTTCCACTCTTACCGATAACATAACCAAGTATGCCACCTATTCCAAGCACAATTGAAAATGCCACTACAACAGCAATTGCACCAAGAATGATAGCTTTTTTATTCATAGGCTTTTTAGCTTTTGTCTGTGCTCCACCATTAACAGCAACCTGATTTGGTGCACAGTTTGGGCAAGTGCCTGTTGTCTGATTAATTTGTGAACCACATTTGTCGCAGAATTGATTCATATTCCCCATCCTTTACTAACATAAATTTGAATTTATTGTACAATAAACTTTTTGTAATTACCAATCCAGGTCTTCTGGTCTGTATATTTTTTGGTATCTTTCCTCTTTCTGACACATTAATTTACCACCGGAGTACTCTCCGTCAACTTCAGTCAAGTCAAAAGGTAAATTTTCACAACACATTACCTCACCATTATTCCATGTAAAGAAATGAGACCACGCACCTTCTGCATTAACATTACCAGGATAACAAATTCCAGCGCCTATCAAAAACTGAGGTGTACCATCGTCAAGCATTCTAAATGCAATTGTATAAAGCCAATGCTCTTCATATAAAACCCTACTATCATTTTCTTTCAGCCATTGTTTTATATCTTGTTTAAAATCATTTTCTGTAACATCTGCCATTTTATAAGCTTCTTCTATGGTTACTTCCTTACCTGTATGTTTATCATAAACACAAGAATAAACATCTCCGTATGTTCCATAAGTTGGATAAGGATTATGCAAATATGTTAAATTGAGATATCGTTCCGTTACTGTTGGTATAGCAACAGTCTCGCACCACCAACCATCAGCATTTGCAACAAATTCCTTATACATAGAATCATAATCATCCTGCATTTTCTTATTAATTCTATTAATTTCTTCATTCTCTTCACCGAAAATTTGAGGAATTTCTATGATACTGGTTTCACCGTAACTGTTTTTTTCATTACATTTCAATTTCACGTCAATATATGCTTGGGAATCGATGTTCAACTCGGTAGTTTCTGTTTCTTTTTCCTTTTTATCTTCTTCAAGAACGACTTTTATCCATTCGAGGTCGACTTCTTCACCTTCGTATTTGCTATTTGCTTCGTTGAAAGTTTCCTCGCTGATTTCATTCTTTTCTTCTTCAATTACTTCAAAATATTTTTCATCTTCGTAGAGATATTCTTCATCCTTTTCAACTTCCCATTGGTTTTCAGGAAGTTTGAGGTATTCGAAGTGTATAGTTTCGTCTTTTTCTTCTGAAACCTTGATTACTTCGTTATAAATTTCGATTTCTACAACTTCATCGTAGTCATTTACAGGTATAATCTGTACTGCGTTTTTGTCTGAATCCATTGTGTAGATATCGTATGTTTCAGTATTTTTATCATCTTCAAAGCGACCACCAATGATAAGTTCATCAACATCATCGTCATTAATATCTGTCAATGAATAGCAAATCTCATAATTCTCGGATTCTTTGAATTTGTCAATAAGCTTATTACTGAGAGTTTTTTCGCTATCATCTTCCCCTGCCATTACAAGCTTATATCGTTCAACAATTTCGTTGTATGACTTTGGAAGTGAATTTTGTACTTTGCCAAAAACATATCCAAGAATACCGAACAGCCCGCTAAAAAGTGCTATAGCTACAACTACTGCGACGACCTCTTTAGTTGTGTGTTTTTTATTTTCAGGCTTATTCATCTGTGGTTGATTATTGGCAACATAATTTGGCGCATATTTCGGTGCACAATTAGGGCAAGTGCCTGTTGTCTGATTAATTTGTGAGCCACATTTATCGCAGAATTGATTCATATTCCCCATCCTTTTCTTTCCAATTTTATATATTCAATATATCACATACAAATTAAAATAGCAAGAAAAAAGGGACTAAAAAAGTCCCTTTAAAATTATAATGCTAATGGATTGTTCCATGTGCCCGTTTTCATCTTGTATTTACTGTCTGTCGGGTCTTTGAAACGAGCATATGTAAATTGATAATTATTTTGTGTAACATATTCATTGCCAATCACATAGTAATAATATTTATTTTCATCCTTTATTACATATGTTGTAGTTTTACTATTGTGTTCTCGAATAATGTCATCATAATAATTGGTTGACTGGTTGTAATAATAATTGGAAAAGTTTATATATGATGAAATCTTATTACCATCATACGAATACGCCTTATTAGATGATGTAGATGAAAAAGTACCATCATAAATGGTTTCATTATAAAACACTGTATGCTTATTTTTATTCGCATCATATTTGATATATAAATGTTCACCACCCATACTTCCACCACCATTATAAGCAGAAGTCAGTTGTACAACCTTATTATTTTGGATAGCTAATACAACTCCATACTCTTCATGCCCCTTAACAGCAGGACCTTCAACGTCAGTAAGTGTAAATAACAATTCAGATGTACCATCATTATTCATATCAATCAAACAACTTTTTATTTCAACTGAATTTCTGCTACCTTCAATATTCATATTTTCCATAAATTTATCCAAACCACCATTTTTAAGGTATTCCTGGTAGACCTCTGCATCACTTTTTTTAGGCTTTTCTGTAGTTGTTTCGGTTGTGGTTTCTGTTTTTTCTTCGTGATGTCTAATCAAATAAAATACGTTGGACATACCATATTCGTCCTCCACATATTCCACATCGTAGAAGAAATTTTCGTCTTTTGGATAAAGAATACCGCCTTGCCAATTATAATTATCAGAATATGATACCCACTTTGCATTTTGAGTATATTCCTCAAATACAACATGTAAATAATCTCCATCTGCCTTCCAAGTGAACGAACTGATATTATATGGCTCAATTGTATCAAGTTTATTTGTATCTATAGGATTCATGTCCTCTACACAATAACTCTTACCTGTTCCATCAGCATTAAATTTATATAAAAATACTGATTGACCACTATTGTCCCAATATCCTTTTGTCAATTCAGCAACCCATTCCGGATTTGAATTATCTTGTTTTGTTTCTTTTTCCTTTTTATCCTCTTCAAGAACAACCTTTACCCATTCCAGGTCGAGTTCTTCGCCTTCGTATTTGTTATCTGCTTCGTTAAAGGTTTCTTCGCTGATTTCGACCTTATTATCATCAACTATCTCGTAATATGTTGAATCTTCATAAAGATATTCTTCATCTTTTTCAACTTCCCATTGATTTTCAGGGAGTTTGAGATATTCAAAGTGTGATGTTTCTTCTTTTTCTTCAGAAACTTTGATGACTGCGTTATAAATTTCGATTTCCGTATCATCATTGAAGTTTGCTACATTGAAAAGTTGTACTGCATTTTCCTCTTCATCCATTGTAAAAACATCATAGATTTCAACACTCTCGCTACCCTTTTCACTACCACCAACAATAAGTTCCTTTGTCTCATCGTCGTTAATATCAATATAAGAATAGCTGATTTCATAGTCGTCTGACTCTCTGATTTTATTGACGAGAGCACCACTCAACTGATTTCCGTCTGCATTCTCATCAATTAATATCTGTTTATACATTTCCACGACCTGACTATATGCATTCGGCAAGGAATTTTTTCCTCTGCCTATCAGATATCCACCAACGCCAAAAATTCCGAGCAGCATTGAAACTGCCACAACAATGGCAACAATAGTGATTATCTTTTTCTTTTTATCGTCTGAATTAACCTTATTTGTCGGCATATTATTAAACCAGTCCGACACGTCACCCCTATAAACTCCGGTCTTTGCATCCGAGCAAGTAGGACAAACACCTGTTTTACTATCTAAAACAGAACCACATTTAGAACAAAATTTATTCATATTTATCACCTGTATATTTTTATCATACCGGATAGTCCGATATAGCAGAATACAACTTTTCAAAATCATATGATTGTCCGTTTTTATATGACACTTTTTTCTGAGTATTCAAATAAGAATTCAGCTTTTTGTTATATTCTTCCTGTGATACTTTAACTTTTCCCCAAAAATATTCACTTCCATATCCAGGAACAAGCTCGTCGAGATATTTACCTGTTGCCACCTTAGTCAAATCACCATTTTTTATCGCAAAAACATCATCATAATTCATACCAGATTCTTTGTAACTAATCAAAATATTTTTACCACCGGGAACATAATAAAAAACATCTGATGAAAATTCATTTGACTCATAAGTTTTACCGTTGAAATAAAACAGCTTTAGTTTCTTCCCACCATAACGAGTTTCATATTCCGCCAACACTTCAGGAACACCATCTTTTTCCATATCGAAAAGGTAATATTTAGCATCTTCACCATTTGCATCTCTCATACGAAAATCTGACACTGTATCTATTAATGGTTTTTTCCAACCAATGGTATCATCTTTGTAAGAAGCATCATTTGTCCATATAACATTATCTTCAAATCCAATTTCTCTGAATTTCCAATAATCACCATATTCCTGATGCTTATCAGGTTTGACTATATAATAACGGTCATCACCTTTATTGACATTGCCATCATAATCAGTATGTTTATAATTGGTTTTTATTTTAAAGTAACCATCGGTAGTATATTCATATGAATCAACAGAATAGGTAATAGTTTCGTATCCCATTCCATAAACCTCAGTTGAATAATAAAATTTATTTTCTTTAAAATAATACTTGGCTCTGCTAAGTTCTTTTGTCACATCCAACTCAAAAACATCATTAAGTATAAACAATACCTTTTCGGCGTCAAATTCATATGTAACAGAGTAACCTTCGTTATCGTTTTGAATTATTTTATAATCATTGCTGAAATAATAATCAAACATTGTTTCTTTTGGTTGATTCCAAAAAGATGAACAAATAAATGTACCTACAACAGCGTCTGTTCTATTAAAATGATCTTCCATTGCATCTAATGAACGAGGCATTCCATTTAAAAGCTTCTCAAAGGATTTAAGTTGTTCCTCTGTTAAAGAAGTAACATATGTTTCGGGTTCTGTCGTTTTAATTTCTTCTTGTTTGCTTGAATTAGATATTCCATCTGTATCTTTATCTATATCAGAAGAGGTAGCAATTCCGTTTATAATTGAAAATATAACGATACTGACTACAACTGCTACCGCCACAAGAAGTAATGTATTTTTCTTCGATTTTTTCTGACCGTCTTGAACAATGTTTTTTTTAGTTATATCTTGCGGTGAGCATTGAGGACACAATCCGGTTGTTTGGTCTATTTTGCTTCCGCATTTCATACAAAATTTATTCATATTTTCCACCCTTTCTCCAAATTAAAAATAGTCACCACGGAAACCATTTATATTTGCACTCGGAGATAAACCAACTCCCAACTCACTTGCGTCTTTTGGAACATCCAGTGATTCTCCCTCTGTCGATATCATTTTTGTACCCTCTAAATCAAAATAAGTATAATGTGTAGGACCAAACTGAGTACCCGTTTCTAAGATGAGAGTTGTACCTTTTTTATATAGAAATGAATGATATGCCCCTATTTCATCTACAAGAACAGCAGACCCATTAACATATGTGTATATACAATATTTATAATCCAACTCATAATTCCCAAAGAAAATAATCAGGTCATCAACATTGTTTTTGTCAATATCACCAATCAAATAAAAATTTGTTTTTTCATAATGTTGTTGTAATCTGTATTTATTCACAACATCGTAATAGGCTTTATCAATATCGGATATTTCTGCTGCCTTTTTAGTTGTTGTTTCTGTTTGTTTTTCTGTAATCTGAGGTTCTGTTTCCGGTTCTGTTGTTTCTGTAGTTGTTTCAGTGGTGGTTTCTGTAGTAGATTCAGTTGCTTCTTCCTTTGATTTCTTGTCACCACTTCCAACTGCAAAAAATGTGAATGTACATAACACCACAAGCGCCATTATGATTGCTAAAATCTTTTTCATATTCCCCATCCTTTTCTTTCCAATTTATATTATCAATATATCATATACAAATAAAAATAGCAAGAAAAAAGGGACTTAAAAAAGTCCCTTTAAAATTATAATGCTAATGAAAAATATTATTAAACTTTATACAATGAAAACGGCGTCAGTTGCATCGCTTTTTTCGCCGGGAAATTATTCTCTATATTTTTTGCTTTTGCTTCTGATATAGGCTTTAAAGCTCCGGGAATTTTTTCATATGTTTCCGAATCATAATACTCAGTATCCGCATAAAACCATGGATTGTTCGGGTCAGCGTAACCGTCATAAACAACAGCTTTCTTAACTCTTAATTTTCCGGTTGAACCTTCTAAATAACAATTAGTTCTACTACTGGTCATTGCACTTCCGGAACCATAATTAATGATTGTATTGTCTACTGCAAGAACATAAGTATCTCGTTCTACCGAATAAATAACACGAATAATTTCACCATCAATAACTGTATACATATCATAAATCGTCGATGTACCAGATTTATCTATAGGAGACACAATTAACTCATCCTGTCCATTATTATCAATATCAATAAGAGTATATCCAATGTCATTTAAAGATTTATTATTCGTAGAGTGATAAAACATATAATTGGCTGAATCCGGGTCACAAATTCCTTCAATTTTTCCATCAAGATTTGACCAACCACATGAAATACTTGTGTAATACATTTCAAGAAGGTCATTATATATACCATAATTATTTGCTTTCGTTACAGTTTGTTCTGTAGTTGTAGTTTCGGTTGGTTTTGTGTCATTATTGTCTGAATTTGACCAGTAAACCTCGTCACCCTTTCCGTATTCTCTGATTTTCCAATAATCACCGTATAGGGAGTGCTTTGCTGGTTTAGCAATGTAGTATCTACCGTTTACTCCTGTCAACTCCGTACCATCAATATAAGCTTTCGTCTCAATTTTGAAATATGCATCTGATACGGATTCATATGAAGCAACCTTAAACTGAGGAGCAATGTCGCCGCCAAAAACTTCAATTGTTTCTGCGTAAAATTTATCACCTTTGAAATATAGCTTGTCGTTTCCTTCATTCAAGGTATAAGACTTATCAACATTTAAGCCGAACACATCATTTAAGATAAATAGTACCTTGTCCGCATTATATGTGTATGTGACCTTTACAGTGTTACCGGATTTAGTATCCTTTCTGTCATAATCCTGATTAAAATAATAGTCATACAAACCACCTGCGGGAGATGAATATGAATCAAGGAATATGAAGGTGTATACAATTCCGTCCACCTTGTTTTCACCAAGAGGTTCAAAAGAACAATATGATGTATTATTCAACATATCTTCGAAGGACGCAATTTGTGCATCTGTCAAGGTTGTTGCATTTGTTTCTTTTTCCTTTTTATCTTCTTCGAGAACGACTTTTACCCATTCAAGGTCGAGTTCTTCGCCTTCGTATTTGCTGTTTGCTTCGTTGAAAGTTTCCTCGCTGATTTCGTTCTTTTCTTCTTCGATTACTTCAAAATATTTTTCGTCTTCGTAAAGGTATTCTTCATCCTTTTCAACTTCCCACTGATTTTCAGGGAGCTTTATGTATTCGAAGTGTGATGTTTCTTCGTTTTCTTCTGAAACCTTGATTACTTTGTTATAAATTTCGATTTCTGTGTCTTCATCGTAGTCATTTACAGGTATAATCTGTACTGCGTTTTTGTCTGAATCCATTGTGTAGATATCGTATGTTTCA
>JAZSHP010000180.1:0-4546 GCA_045533355.1 Candidatus Fimenecus sp. | reverse complement strand
AAATTGTCGTGTTGCAAACCCTTGGAGAGTGACTGAAAGCTTTTATAAATATGACCGTGAAAATGAGACGGGGGAATATGACTTTACTGCTGACAAAACTGCTGTCAGTATGATGAAACGATGTCTCGACAAGGGTAATGTGGATACTCTTATCGTGTTCGCAAATTCACCTCATTATGCTCACACCTCAACAGGTCAGGCATCGGGAAGCCTTATGATGCATACCTGTAATCTTCCTATGTCAAATTACAGAAAATTTGCCGATTATTTCTTAACCTGTACTCAGGCGCTTATTGATATGGGATTTCCTGTTAAATATGTGAGTCCTATTAATGAACCTCAATGGAAATGGGGCGGAAGTTATGTATGGCAGGAGGGCTGTCACTACGAAACTGAAGAAATGGTGGCAGTTTACCATATTTTTGCAGAAGAAATTATTAAAAGAGGAATGGATGTTAAGCTCTATGGCCCTGAAACAGGTGAAATGATGGGGCTTACTCCTGAATACATAAAGGCAATCACCGCTGACGAAACCATTATGAAGGTAATGGATATTTTCGCTTATCATTCATATCACGATGACAATAATCCGAAAATCCGTCTTGAATTCAAAAAGGAAATTGTAGAAAAATATCCTGGGTTCCGTTTTGATATGAGTGAATGGTGCGAATTGCCGAATAAGAGCCACACAAAGAACTTTAAAGGTGCATTAATAACTGCTCGTATTATCGGTCAGGATTTAGTGTATGCAGGTGCAGAAAGCTGGACTTCCTGGGTTGCAGTTAATCAGTTCTCAATCAAGGAAGACGGAAATGATTATTCTGACGCAACAATTACTGCAACAGACGATTTTTCCGAGTGGTATGTTGCGCGAAGATACTGGGGATTTGCTCATTTTGCAAAGTATATTTCTGTAAATTCAGTTTGTCTTGATAATGGTTATTTCCCTGATGAGAGCAATGATTTCAATGTATTCTCATTCCTGACACCTGACGGAAAAAATGTAACTGTTGTAGTTAATGAGGGTGAAGAAAGAGAATTAACTCTCGACGGAAGCTTTAATGAAATGAAGATTATTCAGTCCGTTGATGAAGATTATCTTAACGAAATTTATAACGGTGATTTTAAAGAAACAATTACAGTAAAATCAAATAGCATTTTAACTGTGATTATGAAATAAAGGTGTTTTACTATGAGCTTATTACTGAATTTAATGAAAATTAAAGAATATCATGGTGAAAAGGCAATACATATGCTCGGTGGCGCGTCTGAATTGAGAGAAACACTTGGTAAGAAGCTTGACGACGGAAAGTGCTATGTTTATGGTATAGATATATTTGGTAAGGTTGTAGGCAGAGTGTGTCTTTCTACTGAATTAACAGACAAGACACTTGCTGATGGTGAAACTGTTTGTTATTTGTCACATCTTTATGTTAACAGCCACTTCAGAGGTAGAGGTATCGGCTCAGAATTGGTAAAGCATGTAGTGGATAATGCGAAAAAAATGGGATTCAGCTATCTGACATTAGCTGTTGATAAAGAAATCGAAAAAAATGTGAATTTGTACAAAAAACTTGGCTTTAATACATTTGTGGGACAATGGAAAAATTCTTCGAGTATTGTGTTAAAGAAAGATTTAAAGGAGGAATAATTGTGAATTACCCTAATCCTTTTATACCTCAGCGTGCAGACCCTTATGTTACAAAAGGTCCTGACGGAAACTATTATTTTACTGCAAGTTATCCTGCATTTATGAATGTTGATTCGGGTTATGACAGAATAATTCTGAGAAAAAGTGAAACTGTTGCGGGACTCAGTACTGCAGAAGAAGTAACAATCTGGAATGCTCATAATGAGGGCGTTATGTCAAAGCATATATGGGCACCCGAAATTCATTATATCGGTGGAAAATGGTATGTTTTCTTCGCTGCGGGTGAAAAAGAAGCAATATGGAATATCCGTCCCTTTGTCCTTATGTGTAAAGGTCAGGACCCAATAAATGACGAATGGGTTGAAATGGGCAAAATGCAACCAAGTGAGGGAGACAACAGGTCTTTTACTGAATTTTCACTTGATATGACATATTTTGAAAATAACGGTAAGCATTATCTTGTGTGGGCAGAAAAACTTGACGATTCATCACTTCTTATGGCAGAAATCAATCCAAATGAGCCTTGGAAACTGACAACCAAACCAATTCTTCTCACAAAGCCCGAATATGATTGGGAAAAGGTTCGTTTCGCAGTAAACGAAGGCCCTGCTGTGCTTAAAACTGAAGATAAGGTTTATGTTTTCTTTTCTGCTTCAGGCACAGGTGCAGAATACTGTATGGGCAAAGTCTATGCTGACAGAAATGCAGATTTAATGGATATTAAGAATTGGGAAAAATCTGCTGAACCGGCACTCCAAACAAGTGATTTGGTTGACCAGGCAGGTCCTGGACATAACAGCTTTGTGGTTGATGAAAACGGAAAGCTTCTGATAGTTTATCACGCAAGACCGTTTTCACATTTCGACAAAAAATGTGGTTCATATTGTGACGAGCCACTTTATGACCCTTGTCGTCACGCAAGAATAAAATTGGTCAATTTTGACGAAAATGGTACTCCATTTCTTAAGTAATTTTACTTGACATAGTTTGACTGTATAAGGTATAATTTTATTGTAAAAGATAACTTAAAATTAAGTTTACATAACTGACGGAAAAAGTGGACAACCACAAGGGAATGTAAACTAAATAAGAGCCGACCGTCTGGGCAATTCTATTTTGTTTACAAAGTGGGATTGTCCGGTTTTGTTTTACTGACTGATATAGGAGGAAAAACTATGGAACACAATAATTGGAACGGATTTGTAAAAGGCACTTGGCAGGATGAAATCAATGTTCGTGATTTCATTCAGTTGAATTATAAAGAATATAAGGGTGACGACAGCTTCCTTGAGAGTGCAACTCCTCGTACTGATGCTATGATGAAGAAAGTTAATTCTCTCTTTGACCTTGAAAGACAGTATGGTGGCGTCCTTGATATTGATGTAACAAATGCATCTTCACTTACAACTTTTTTACCAGGTTATGTTGATAAGGCAAACGAACTTATTGTGGGTCTTCAGACTAATCGTCCTTTAAGACGTGGTGTCAATCCATTTGGTGGTATCAGAATGGTTCGTCAGGCTTGTGAGGCTTATGGATACCAGTTAAGTGATAAGGTTGAGGAAGAATTCAAATACAGAACAACTCATAATGACGGTGTTTTCCGTGCATATACTGACGAAATGCGTGCTGCGCGTAAATGTCACGTTATTACAGGCCTTCCTGATGCTTACGGTCGTGGTCGAATTATCGGTGACTATCGTCGTGTAGCGCTTTATGGCGTTGATAAGCTTATTGAAGAAAAGAAAAAAGATAAGGCAAACAAAGCAAATGGCAATTTCAATACTGACCAGATTCGTCTTTTTGAAGAGCTTTATCAGCAGATTGCATTTTTAGGCTACCTTAAAGAAATGGCGGCTTCTTATGGATATGACATCAGTCAGCCTGCTAAGAATGCCCGTGAAGCAATTCAGTGGACATATTTTGCTTACCTTGGTGCTATTAAAGAGCAGAATGGTGCTGCAATGTCTTTGGGCAGAGTAAGCACATTCTTTGATATTTATATTGAGCGTGATATTGCAAGAGGAATTCTCACAGAAAAAAGTGCTCAGGAGCTTATGGACGATTTTGTTATCAAGCTTCGTATGGCAAGACATTTAAGAACTCCTGAATACAACGAGCTTTTCGGTGGCGACCCGATGTGGATTACCGAAGCTGTTGGCGGTATGGGTGAGGACGGAAGAACACTTGTTACAAAGAACTGCTTCCGTATGCTCAATACTCTTTATACTCTCGGTTCATCTCCCGAACCAAACCTTACTGTTTTGTGGTCAACCGCTCTTCCTGAAAACTTTAAGAAATTCTGTGCAAAGGTTTCAAAGGATACAGACTCAATTCAGTATGAAAATGACGATGTAATGCGTCCTGATTACGGTGACGACTATGCTATTGCTTGCTGTGTTTCTGCAATGAAGGTGGGCAAACAGATGCAGTTCTTTGGTGCTCGTTGCAACCTTGCAAAGCTTTTGCTTATTGCTATTAACGGTGGTTACGATACAACAAGTCAGATGCATATCGGTCCGCAGATGGATGTTATGGACTGTGAAAAACTCGATTTTGATGCAGTTATGGAAAGATTCCAGATTTACATTGAATGGCTCAGTCATTTGTATGTTAATACAATGAATGTTATCCATTATATGCACGATAAATATGCTTACGAAAAAATCCAGATGGCACTTCACGATACTGATGTTGAACGCTTTATGGCATTCGGTATCGCAGGTCTTTCAGTTGTTGCTGACTCATTAAGTGCAATTAAATTTGCAGATGTTAAGCCTGTTATAAATGCTGAGGGATTTATCACAGATTTCAAGACAACGGGTGAGTTCCCTAAATATGGTATAGATGATGACAGAGTTGACCTTATGGCAAAGGATATGACACATCGTGTAA
>JAZSHP010000114.1:0-8323 GCA_045533355.1 Candidatus Fimenecus sp. | reverse complement strand
AAGTACAACGGAACAAAACCTTATCAGCAGATACCTTTTCAGTATTCTCTGCACTATATTGAGAGTAAAGACGGAGAACTTAAGCATAAAGAATTTCTTGCTGAATCAGGTTCTGACCCAAGACAGGCATTAGCGGAAAGTCTGTGCAAAGATATACCAATGAATGTATGTGTAACGGCATACAACAAAGCCTTTGAGTGCGACAGAATCAAAGAACTGGCAGACGCATTTCCCGATTTGGCGGAGCATCTTCTGAATATAAGAGAAAACATTAAAGATTTGCTTGACCCGTTTCAGAAAGGTTATTATTACAACAAAGCAATGGGCGGTTCTTTCTCAATCAAAAGTGTACTGCCTGCGATATTCCCCAACGACCCCACATTGGATTACCACAACCTTGATGGAGTGCACAACGGCAGTGAAGCTATGAGCATATTCCCCAAAATTAAGGATATGCCACCGGAAGAACAGGAAAAAGCAAGGAAAAACCTACTCGAATACTGCAAGCTCGACACCTTTGCCATGGTTAAGGTGTGGGAGGAATTGGTGAGAGTGGTTGAAATATAATTATAATTGGAGGTTTTAAAAATGGCTATTGATGAAGGCTACATAAAAGCGTTTAAAGAAACAATAAGCAATAAGGCGTTTAAGGAGAGAAAATTTGATACTAATGATACCGACTTGTTTTTTGAAGCAGTATATTTAGGATATCTTGATGCCGCAAGAACCTTCAAAGGAATAGGAGATAAAAAAACACCTGCATTAGATAATTTAGCTGAAAGTATTAAAGGCTATTTCAGTTTAAGTGATCAAGATTTTGATAAACTTCACGAAAGTTGGTGTGAAAATTTTTTAAACGATTTGCAGGATAGTAAATATGAGCAAGCTACTTATGGACAGGCACAAAAGGTTGTAAATATGGCTTTTAAATATTTATATTGTTGTGACGGTGTTGACAGAAGCAAATTTAAAGATTGTCATATGGCACTCGATTCTTTTACTTTGAATTGGTATATCAGAGAAGTCCTCAAAGTTGATAAAAACATCGTCGATAAATGGAGCAAATTAGATGATGTTGCCTATAAAAAAATACAAACCGATATCCGAAACCATTTGACAGAAAAAATTGTAATCGAAGAAGAATTCATAATATGGCCTGATGAGATTCTTATTGCAGCTGCATTAGAATTTAACAACACTTTTAAAAAAATTAAAGACTGTAATTATCCTAAACACGAAAACTCAAAAGTTACAGAAGTAATTATTGACATTAAAGATAATATCAATAGTTAAATTTATGATATTCGATTTTGCTCTTAGCGAATAGTTGAGTTAAAGGTTTAAAATAAAAATTTAACCAGGCAATTACAACTAACCCGTTCGTTGCAAAAAACAACGAACGGGTTAATCGCATTCAATTATTAAATAGATTCATACAGTTAATAAATTTAGCAGTTAAAGAATGTAATAATTCAATAATACACAGGTAATTTTTGTTGCGAAGATATTAAATAACAAAGAGAAAAGCTGATAAAAGCTTACATATGAAGCATTATTGCTATGTTACGCTTTTTCATTTTCACTTGTTACTGCATAATGGGTGATTTTTCAAAAGTCCACTATTATATATAATAAAGGAGATTTTTATTATATAATAACTGCCCCCACCAATATAATTTTAAGAGCATTAAAAAGCAAGTTTTCGGCATATAAATACTGCGTTAGATTTTTTAATTTAATATTGTTCACATCACACTCGTCAATTTTTGACGGGTGCTTTTTTATGGCTAAAAATATTTTTCAACTTTTTTTCAAAAATCAGGAACATTTTACCTCTTCTTATGTCGGGGTATATATGGGAGGAAAAAGCTTTCTTCTCGTGTATAAGTGAATGGCCGTCCGAACGGAACAAACCGCCATGACCTTTTTTTGAAGAAAGCGAGCGCAATTTATTGAAATATGAGCTGACTGCACAGCGCCATAGAGATATGTAGTAATGCCTGTAGGAACTGTTTCGGCTAAAGCCCCAGCGGGACAGATGCCCTCCCGGGGAGAGCAGTAAAAACATTTAATTGGACTGTCCTTTATTATCTATTAGACTTTGCTGTTTTTCTTTCAGCATTTCATTAAGCTTTTTCGTATTCCGTTTAGTTACGCAATAAATAATTGCCCAAACCGCCAGATAGCCGACAACAAAAATACCTGAAAAAACCAAAATTGAAGCTCCACCCCATTCAAGCCAATCATTGAGCAGATAAGTGCTTAAATAACTGATATATAAAACAACACCGTGAATCAAAATTGCCACCATCAAGGGCAGGCGTTCTATCTGATAAACAGCATTCATACCGCCTGCAATAAAGGCAAGCACAGTTATTGAAAATATGCCTATGCAAACCTGATTTACAGTCAATGTATCAATCAAGCCCTTACGCTGTAAAATCAGATATAATACAGCAAGAACAATCGGACCGAAGCCGCAGGCAACAAGACCGCGACGAAAAAATTCCGAAACAAACTTTTTCATGTTCATTCATACCTCCTTCTTATTTGTGAAAAACAACGTCTTGAAACATACTCACGATAGCCGCACCTGAACACTGCATCCACACCGCCACTGAACACTGCATTAAATTGCTCGATACGATGTTCATTGGCAAGAGTGGATTTGTTGATGCGTATAAAATAAGAAGGCAGAATATTCTCTAAATCACGCAGTCTTTCCTTGAGTGAAAAACGGTTGCCGTTTGTATCAATGGCAATTACCTTTTTATTAATAACAGTAATACACTCTATTTCAGAGAATAAGAGCTTTCTCATCTCGTCATCATGGTATCCCATAATGCTTTCAGCACCTGAAAAACTACAGACAAGATTTTCTATCTGTTCGGTAAGAGAAGAAGGAGCGTGAACCTTTGCAATTATCTCTTCGTCTGCATCTTTATCTATAATGAGTTTGTATTTCATCGCATCAAATCCTTATTGTTTTTTCATTTGTCTGAGGAAACAAAGCACAGCAACCGCAGTTATAAATATACTGTAAAAAAGAATCGGCAGAATGTGAGCCCATATAAGCTCAAAGTTACCGTTGAACAATGCTTTTTCCATTTCTGTTGCGTGAACAAAGGGCAGCACACTGGCAATTTTTTCGAAAAAGCCGCCTACAAGCTTCAAATCAAACCATACACCTGAAAGCCACGCAGAGAGATTAGTAAGCAATGCACCGCAAATACCGCCAACCTGCTTAACACCAAAGATACTACCGAACAAAAGCCCCAACGCAATGTTGAAAACAGCCATGGGTATTATACCTATTATAGCATAAATAATGTTTATGCTCACTGTCAAGCCCAAAGGAATCGCAAACAGATAACAAATAACTGTCTGCCCGATGGCAATTGGTAAAAGCGGTAGCATATAACCAAGGATAAAATCAAAGCCGCCGAGCGGTGTAGTGTACAGTCTCTGCAAAAAAGCACTTTCACGGTCTTTAGCAACCAACGTTGCTGAAAAGAGTGTCATAAATGACAGACCGAATACAGTAATTCCGGGGGTAAGGGTGTCAATCTCAAATAGGTCGGCCGGGATATTCTTTTGCAGGCTACTGAGAAGAAGCAACAAAACCAGAGGGAAACCTAAACCGAAAGCAAGATTTATCGGGTCACGTAAAATTTCTTTTGTGCACCTTTTTGCAAATGTCAACATTCTCATAACGTACCCTCCTTCACGATAGAAACGAAGGCTGATTCAAAGTTATTTGCACCTGTCATTGTCTTCAATTCTTCTACAGTTCCAACCGCAAGAAGCTTGCCGTCTTTCATAACACCTATGCGGTCAGAAAGTGCTTCTGCTTCTTCCATATAATGTGTTGTAAGGATAATGGTTGCTTTACTCTTCAAAGAGCAAATCATATCCCAAAGCTCATGCCGTGCGATAACATCCAGACCAAGAGTAGGCTCGTCCAAAAACAGAATTTTTGGTTCGCTGATAAGTGCCATCGCAATACTTACACGGCGTTGCCATCCACCCGACAGCTTACCTGCCTTTCTGTTTAAAACAGAATCTAAAGCAAATTGCTCGGTAAGCTCATTGATTTTTGCTTTGCTTTTTTCTTTAGAAAAGCCATGAATACCACACATTAATTCAAGATTTTCTTTTACAGAAAGATTAGGAGCTACTGCAGTTTCCTGAGGTGATACACCAATCAATCGCTTTACCTGTTCGGGCTGTTTAGTTACACTGTATCCTCCTATAAATGCATCTCCATCCGTTGGTTTTGTTATACAGGTTAACATCTTTATCGTTGTGGTTTTTCCTGCTCCGTTAACACCTAACAAAGAAAAGAGTTCTCCTTGATGTATTTCTAAATTGAGCTTATTCACAGCAGTAAGATTTTTGTATCTTTTGACAAGTTCAACTGTTTTTATTTCTTGCATTTACGTTAGCCTCCTTTTTATTTGCAGTACCATCATAGCAAACAAAAAAGAGGAAATGTTGATTTTTATCTAATCGGTTATTTATCGTATCTCATCGGTTATTAAAATTTAATTCTCTACTGATATAAACCTTAAAACACTTAGTCCGATTGATTATATCACACCAACATCGTGAATTTCAATTGCACCTGTTACTTCAAAAGTATCAGGTATTTTTTTATCCAGAAACCTAATTTCCGGTATATGAATACTGCGTCACATTTTATAATAACTGCCCCCACAATTTATTATGAAAGGAGTTTTACCAATGACTTAGCACAAACCACGCACTGAGCCATATTGGCTCAAAATGGTGCCACTTTGGCATCACTTTTACAAGCAAACCAAAAAATGGTGCCACCTACGGTGCCACAAAATGTACTTGATTAAGCGCGCCCTTATCTGCGGTGAAGGAAAACAGACGAAGCACTTAATTATCCTATGGATGTCTGTCCTACACCGTAACGAGCAGGGAACTTGTACGGCAAGTTCCAACTTTTTAGGGTCCCTTAATCCCTAAAATCAAATGAAAGGAATGGTGATATGAACAACACACCAAAGAACAAAACACAAAGGCTTGAAATCAGGATAACACCTGAAAACAAAAAGAAGATTGAGAGATATGCTTCTAAATGCGGCTTATCTACAAGTGAATATGTAACGAAAAGAGCATTGGGATATACACCGAGAACGGTATTACCCGATGCCTTTTTTAATTTCTACGGAAAGCTATGTGAAATCTGCAATAATGATATGACACCCGAAACTGAGGCAAGGCTTCTCAATCTAATTGATGAAATTCATGACGAGATACTCTCACAAAAAAAGGAGGTGAATGAACTATTGCTACCACAGGATTTTGGCCCGTAAAGAGCCGATTGAAAGAGGTTATTCAGTATGCTGAAAACCCGGACAAAACCATCCACAAAAAATACGTTGATGAAGATTTGTATCAAACTCTGCAATACGCCGAGAATGAGAAGAAAACCGATGAAAAGCTTTATGTGTCCGCTATTAACTGTCCCGTCCAACGAGCCTATGAACACATGATGACTACTAAGATTCATTACGGCAAGCTTGGCGGTAATGTGGCTTATCACGGCTTTCAGAGCTTTGCCGAGGGTGAAGTAACACCTGAAGAATGTCACAGTATCGGAGTCGAAACTGCAAAGCAAATGTGGGGTTCCGATTACGAGATTGTTGTTACAACGCATCTCGATAAAAACCACCACCTGCATAATCATTTCGTAGTTAATTCTGTTTCATTCAAAACAGGAAGAAAGTTTGAAAATCATATTGCTGACCATTACAAGCTCCGTGAAATATCTGATGCTATCTGTAAAGAACGAGGCAAATCCGTTCTTGAAAATTCACCTTTCTATGGTGGTGAAAAGGCTGCATATTGGCTTCACAAACAAGGCAAGAAAACTCACAGAGATATGCTCAGAGAAGATATTGAAATATGTCTTACTGTTGCAACCAACTGGGATGATTTCAGGAGAGTACTGTTTACTATGGGATATGAAATAGATTACAGACGAGTCACTGTTAAAGCAAAGGATTGGGAAAGAGGCGTAAGAATTGAAGGTCTTGGCTATACAGTAGAAGGTATAGAGAAAAGATTCAACGAAACCTTTTACAGCGGTCATCATCTTGCTGATTGGAACAACTTCTTCTATGCAAGGCGCAGATACTTTCCTCTTGAATCAGTGAGAAAGCAATTGGAATTCGGCATTGAGCACGGTAAAAGACCTGAGGTTATTTATGTCAATACAATGTTTCTTTTAATAATCTTGGTTTTCCAACTGCTGAAAGAGGTTGCAGATGCAATGCTAATTTCTCCTGAAATGAGGTACGCCGAAAAAGACATTAAGCAATATGTGGCTGACTATCATTTCTTAACCGACAATCAGATTCAGACTACTGACGATTTAACAGTTGCTATTGATGAAACCAAAGCAAAAATAGCCGAGCTTGAAGAAAAACGAAGCAAGGCAGATAACAAGAAACGCAGAGCGAATACTCCCGAAGATAAGGAGAGATACAAAGCTCTGCGTAAGGAGATTACACAAGAAATCACGCCATTGAGAAAGAAACTCAAACAGGCAGAAGATATTCTTGATAAATCTCCGCACCTGTATGAACTCTTACAAAAAGAGCATCAGGCAGAAATGAATAAAATACGAAAACTTGAACGCACCCGATGAGGTGCAATTTTTATTATGAAAGGATTTTTTAATATGAATAAAAATTTTGAAAAATTAGTAACAACTATGAGCGTATTTACAGATACGCTCACCCCTCTCACCGAGTCACCCTTTAAAGTCGTTGATGACAAGGCAATGAGAGATTTAACCGAAAGTATTAAAAAGTTTGGTATTCTTGAACCTATTACTGTTCGCAAGCCCGATGATACCAAAAGCGGAAAGTTTGAAATCATCTCCGGTTATCGCAGATGGGAAGCCTGCAAAAATTTAGGCATCACCTCTGTTTCCGTAAGAGTGCTTAATCTTTCAAGGGATGATGCAATCATAGCAATGATTGATGCAAACCTCTGTCACCGTGAACAAATCCTGCCTAGTGAAAAAGCCGCCGCATACAAGATGAAGCTTGATGCAATGAAAAGACAGGGTTACAGAAGCGATTTAGAAGAAGATGCAACTTGTACCCAACCTGAGTACAAGTCAAACGGCAGTAAATCTATACAGCAGCTTGCAAATGAGAGCGAAGACAGCAGAGAACAAATCCGAAGATATATCCGTCTTAATAATCTCATCCCCGAAATTCTGGAATTGGTAGATAAGCGTGATATTGCATTAACACCTGCCGTTGAACTGTCTTATCTAACAGATGAAGAGCAGTATGCACTCCTTAATGCCATTGAGGAAGAGGAGTGCACACCGTCATTTTCACAGACAGTACGAATGAAGAAAGCAAGTCAGGAAGGCTCACTCTCAGAAGATATGATAAAGGAGATTATGTTTGAGGAAAAGGCCAATCAGAAACCAATGTTCAAAGTGCCTATGGAAAGGCTGCAGAAGATAGCACCTAAAATCAAAGATAAAGATATTGAAGATTTTGTAATGAAAGCTTGTGAGCACTATTACAGATACCTTCAGCGACAGCGAAACAGGGATGCGAGGTGATGTATATTGGTGAAGTATATAGGTATTCTTAAAGCATATATCCGTTATCTTGATGATGACATCCGAGGTGAATATTGCTTAAAGGTTAAGGGGCACGAGGTTGTGGCTACCTTTGCTGAAAAGCCTAATACTGACATTCTCCCTCGTCTTCGTGAAATATTATTGGGTGATTCACACATTCGACAAAGTGATACCCCTGATATTAAACTAAAGAAAAATATCAAGGAGGCGGTTTAATGTCAAAACGAGTGTGCTGTCTTTACCGAGTATCAACAGGTAAGCAGGTTGATTATGACAGCAACAATGAAGCAGATATCCCGATGCAGAGAAAGGCTTGTCATAAGTTTGCAAGTGAAATGGGATGGGAGATTGTTTATGAGGAGCAGGAGGACGGTGTTTCAGGTCATAAGGTGCGAGCTGAAAACCGAGATAAAATTCAAATCATAAAGGACCTTGCGAGAAAGAAAAAGTTTGATATTCTGCTTGTGTTTATGTTTGACCGTATCGGCAGAATCGCAGATGAAACACCTTTTGTTGTTGAATGGTTTGTTAAAAACGGTATCCAGGTTTGGAGCACCAAAGAGGGCGAACAAAGATTTGATAATCACATTGACAAACTCTTAAACTATATTCGTTTCTGGCAGGCTGACGGCGAAAGTGAAAAAACATCAGTACGAACAAAAACAAGTCTTGGTCAGTTGG
>JAZSHP010000142.1:0-36184 GCA_045533355.1 Candidatus Fimenecus sp. | reverse complement strand
CGAGTTCACATCAACAACACTCACTGTTGAAGATTTAAAGGATTTTGACATAGGCAGCAAATTTAAACATGGTTTTTATACCTATGCCCCAACAAGTGTTGATTCGGTAAAATACCTTGCAAAAACAAAGGTTCTGCCTATCGCTGCTGCAATCGGCACAACCATTGCAACCTATAAACTTATCAAGAAAAACAAAAAGAAATAAAAAATTAACCGCCCTGCTGAAACCCAGCAAGGCGGTTTTTATATATCAGATTATTTAACCCATTTTGCAACGGCTGTTTCAACAAGTTCTACAACCTTGTCAACGATAACTGCGTCACTATCTTCAAGGTTTAAGAGTGGTTCTCTTACGCCACCAAGCTCAAGTCCAGCTCTCTTTTTAAGAGCAGCTTTAGCTGTTGCGTACATATTACCCTTTGTTGAGCACATTGTGTATATAACTTCGTTGATGTCGTCCTGTAATTTGTATGCTTCTTTAACATCACCGTTCTTAATCATATTGTTAAGTGTAACGAAAAGTTCAGGCATAACACCGTATGTACCACCGATACCGCCTTCAGCACCAATCATACGACCACCGATAAACTGTTCATCAGGACCGTTGAAAATAACAACCTCACGGTTATTCATTTTTGCCTGACGACGGAACATCTGAATATCCTGAATTGGCATTGATGAGTTCTTAACACCAATAACTTTTGGATTCTTGAGCATTTCGTCGAAAAGACTCATTGTAAGTGAAACACCTGCAAGCTGTGGAATGTTGTAAATAACATAATCTGTGTTTGGTGCTGCTGCAGAAATATCGTTCCAGTACTTTGCAATTGCAGTTTCATTGAGTTTAAAGTAAATTGGTGGGATTGTAGCAATAGCATCTACGCCAAGGCTTTCAGCATGACGAGCAAGCTCACAGCTGTCCTTTGTATTGTTACAAGCTACGTGAGCAATAATTGTGATTCTGCCCTTGTTAGCTTCCATAACTGCTTCAAGTGTCTTTTTTCTGTCTTCAACACTGTGGTAAATACATTCACCTGATGAACCACCAACGTAAAGACCGTCAACACCTTTTTCGATAAGGAACTCAACTAATGATTTTGTACCATCAACTGAAATATCACCGTTTTCATCATAACATGCATAGAATGCAGGGATGACACCCTTGTATTTTTCAAGACTCATTTTAATTAACCTCTTTCTTCAATTTCTTCTAACATTTTGTCGAGCATAATAAGACAACGTGGCACATGGAAAGGTCCTTTAAATGTTGAACCGATACAAGCAGGAAGGGTAGGATTACCGTCACGACGAAGATAACCATACCATTCACCACAAGGTGCAACAGCAAATTTATCTTTTGTATAGTCAACCAACTGATTGAAAATATCGAGATATTTTTCATCATTTGTATCTCTGTAAATCATAAGAGCAGCAATAAGTGCTTCATTATGTGGCCACCAGAGCTTCATATCGTGTTCGTATGCTTCAGGTGGATTGCCAAGACAGTCATAGAAATAGAGGATACCACCGAATTCCTTGTCCCAGCCTTTCTCAAATGCCATATCAAAAATCTCAACAGCCTTTGCGTGTAATTCCTTGTCACCAGTCTGGTTTGCTCTTTCCATAAGGAACCAGCTACATTCAATATCGTGACCTGGGTTTACAACTCTGCCCTCAGTAACATTAAGTCTTGGTGTACCGTCAAGTGAAACTGACTCAAGAGTACAACCTAAATCCTTTTTAACATGATACTTGAAAATATCTTCAACACATTCGTCAGCGCGCTTGTTGTAAAGGTCAGCATTTTCAGGGTCAACACGAAGCATAACTGATGTAACATTAAGAATAATCATTGGAATACCAAGTGCACGACCTGTACGAGTTTCAGGGTCAGTCTTTGGACCAAGACCTGTTGGGTCAGCCATTCCGTGATTAAGATTCCAATACATATCGTATGCTCTTCTCGCTCTTTCAAGATGCTCTTTTTCACCTGTAATGCCATAGTATTCAGCATTAGCAATACAATAAAATGCTTCTGAATAGCAATATCTTCTCTGACGGAGTGGTTTTCCGTCTTCAGTAACTGTAAAATAAAGTCTGCCGTCAGCATTTTTGTTTACACAATAATTTTCAAGGAAGTCGATACAGCTTTTACTTGCGTCAAGCCATTCCTGTTTTACACCGTAAACATGACAAAGGTGTGCGAAAGTCCAACCGCAGCGACCCTGCATCCAAACACTTTTGTCAGTTGAAAAGACTTTACCATCTTTGTCAATGCAAGTGTAAACGCCACCGTGAACCTTGTCCATGCCGTTCTGGAGCCAGAAATCAGCAACGCTTTTGAGCTCGTCAGCAACCCATTTTCTTGTTTCTTTGAGATTCATATATTTCACCTCATATAATTAGTATATTTAACAGAAGAATTGTAGCACATAAAGAAAAATTTGTAAAGAAAAATAGAAATACAAATTATAATTTGTCGGGCTCTTTTAATTATTAAAATGGATATGAATCGTAGGGGACGATGCCACATCGTCCCGCAGTCGGTCAATAGCACACTTTAGAACGGGACGATGTGGGCATCGTCCCCTACAAAATATGTTGTTCTATATTAATTCCCCGACATTTTCCGATTTGTAAATAAATTCTTGCGATTATTGATTTCACATAAATATTTTGATAATCTTATTGACCTTATTGTTTTGAAGTAGTAAAATCAATCACGGTGATTATTTTGGAAAAGCAAAACACATATAAAGCTGCTTACAAGGCGGCTTTTCCTCATACAATACCGGTTATGACGGGCTATCTCTTTATTGGTATAGCCTTTGGAGTTATGTTTGCGGACAAGGGATACAACTTTCTTTGGGCAGGATTTATGAGTCTTTTAGTTTATGCAGGGTCAGGTCAATATCTTGCTGTAAATTTCTTTGACCCATCAGTAAGCCTTTTTCAGGTTGTATTTTTGACCTTTATGGTAAATGTTCGTCATATTTTCTACGGACTTTCGTTGCTTGATAAATTTAAAGTCTCAGGTAAGAAAAAGCCATATATGATTTTTTCACTTACTGATGAAACATATTCTCTTTATTTTTTAACAAAAACACCACCAGGTATTGACGAAGGAAAATTTCTCTTTGCGCTGTCAACTCTTGACCAGAGTTATTGGATAATCGGCTCAATAATTGGTAGTATAGCAGGTTCTTTTATTCCTTTTGACTCAACGGGAATTGATTTTGCTATGACAGCTTTATTTATCGTAATCTTTGTTGAGCAATGGTTTGAAAAGAAAAATCGTTTTCCTGCTATTGTGGGTGTTGTGGCAAGTATAATCAGCCTTCTTGTGTTTGGAAAGGATAGTTTTATTCTTCCAGCTATGATAATTATTATGATAGTCCTCCTTTCTAATCACAGAATTGAGGAAAAAAAGAATAAAACAGGGGAGGTAAAAGAAAATGAATGAGCTTCCCGTTTCTTTCTGGCGTTCTGTTGCAATCATTCTGTTGATAGCTTTAACCACTCTTGCAACGCGAGCTATTCCGTTCATTCTTTTTCCTGAAGGTAAAAAAATCCCAAAAGCAGTACAATATCTTGGTAAGGTTTTGCCACCCACAGTAATTGGTATGCTGGTTGTATATTGCTTTAAGAGTGTAGAAATAACATCTGCACCTTTTGGATTACCGGAAGTGATTGCAGGGGCGGTTGTTGTTCTTTTACACGTGTGGAAGAGAAACAATCTTTTGAGCATTGGTACAGGTACAATTTTATATATGATACTTGTACAATATGTTTTTAATAATTGAATGAATAAGTTTGACGAGGATTTTTCCTCGTCTTTTTTTGTTTGTATTAAAATATACATATTACAGTATTTGTAATTTAAGTAATAATTTTCCGTAAATTACCATAGGATATAGATAAATGTAAATAATATACAAGCTATTTTTGCTGTTTGTAACCGTTTTGTAATAATTTTATCATTTTTTATCTTTTTCACAAAAAAATTGAAATCGAAATGAGAGAAAACACAATATATTGAGGTTGAATTGGTTATTAAGACAAAAAACGACATTCTTTTTTGTAGAAAATAAACAAAAAAATAGTTTTAAGTAATTTGACAATTACCGAGAGTATGAATATAATTTTCAAGGTCACAAAGCGATAATAATTGTCGATGTTTTAGGCGTGTGTAAGTTTGACTTTTCTAAGTAGAAATAAGCACAGGCCCTTTGATTAAGCAAAGGTTGACACGACATATTAAAGGAGCAGAATGATGAATAAAAAAACAAAACGTATTGCAATACGTATTGTGGCAGTTGTTTTAGCAATATCCGTTTTATGTGTTGGTACAGTTTTTGCTGCATCAAGTGAAACTTTATACATTGTTGATATTTATGAAGGTTCACAGGTAACAAGAATCGAAACTGAGGAAACAGAGGTTGAAAAGATTCTTGCTGAAGCAGGAATTCAGTTGTCTGAAAAGGATAAGCTCATACTTGATGATTTTAAACCTGAAGAGGATAGCCGAATTACAATTTGCCGTGCATATAATGTAACATTTGTACATGCTGACGGCAGAAAAGTTAATATTGAATTTGCAGGAACAGTAAAAGAACTTATTGAAAATCAGGGAGTTACTCTTTCTGAAAATCTTTTCTCAAGCGTTGATGTGAATGCTGTTGTGACAAAGGATATGGTAGTTGAAATTATCAACTCATTTGATGTTAAAATCAATGTTGACGGTGAGGAGAAATCAGTAAAGACAATATCTTCCACAGTTGCCGATTTGCTTAAGGAACAGAAAATTATCCTTGATAAGGATGATGAAGTGTCGCCTTCATTGGATACTGTACTTGAAGCCGATATGGTTATCGATGTTCTTCGTGTTGAATATGTCACACGCGAAGCAGAGGAAACTGTTGAATATAAAACAGAAACAGTTAATTCTTCAGCTTTGGCAAAGGGTACTCAAAAGGTAACGAAGAATGGTGAAAACGGCCTTAAAGCTGTTACCTATAAGGATAAGGTTGTAAACGGCAAGATAGAATCATCAGAGGTTGTCAGTGAGAAAATCATAAAAGAGCCTGTGAATAAGGTTGTGACTGTGGGAACTCTTGTAACAACAACCACATCTACTTCACAAAAACTTGGTAATAACAAGATTGAAAAGAACGGTAATCCGATTTCTGAAATTCCACTTCCATCAAAATTTACAATTGACAGAAACAATATGCCTACAAGCTATAAATATACTATTACAGGCAGGGCGGCAGCATATTGCATTCCCGGTGGTATAACATCAACCGGTAAGCCTGTTAAACCCGGTTATATTGCAGTTAATCCAAAACAAATTCCTTACGGAACTGAAATGTGGATTGTATCAAATGACGGTGTCATTTACGGTTATGCAATTGCAGCAGACACAGGCGGTTTTGCGAGTCAGGGATATTACACAGTTGACCTTTATATGAACTCCGTAAATCAATGCTATGCATGGGGTTCAAGATACGTCACAATTTATGTTCTTTAATTAATCGAGGAGAGTTAAAACAACTCTCCTTTTTTTTATTGCCTTTTATTTATGGCTATGGTAAAATTAAATAAAAAGGAGTGACAATTTGTGACAAGTTATCAGACATTACCCGATGGTTATAAAGAAATATTATCTATTGATTTACAAAAGGATAAAAAACTCATGCTTCTTGTAAACGGAGTTGCTGTATGTATTGCGGTGATAATGACAGTTTTTGCTCATTTTTTTGTTCCTGTAACAACCCTGTTTGATATGTCGCAAGGCTTTGCTGTTTATTTTATAAGGCTTTTTGTGTTGATGATTGGCAGTGTGTTATATATCATTCTTCATGAACTTGTGCATGGAATTACAATGAAGCTTTGTGGTACTAAAAAAGTTAAATATGGTTTTAAAGGTGTTTATGCATTTGCAGGAAGTGAAGATTATTATGACAAGAAAAGTTATTTGATAATAGCGCTGGCTCCTGTAGTTTTGTGGGGATTATTTCTTACTTTATTAAGTATTTTAGTGCCGACACAGTGGTTTTGGGTTGTGTATCTTATTCAGATTTCAAATGTTTCCGGTGCAGCAGGTGATATGTATGTTACTGCCCGTTTCAGAAAATTACCTGATGATATCCTTGTTAAGGATTACGGAGTTGGAATGACAGTTTATTCTGCCAAATAAGTTGTTAATGTTTTGTGGAGTGTTTATATGAGAGTATTAACAGTAGAAAATGTAAAGAAAGTTGAAGAAATAGCAAATAATAGCGGTATATCCTATCTGCAATTGATGGAAAATGCAGGTACATATTGTGCAAGAATCATTCGTAAGACCTATCCAACGAGTAATAAGGTGCTGATTATTTGCGGAAAAGGAAAAAATGGCGGAGACGGATTTGTAATTGCTCGTAAACTTCACGAAAACAATTACGATGTAACTGTTTTGATGGCATTCGGTCTGCCACGAGATGAAATTTCTTCTGAAATGCTGTCACGTGTCCGTGCTCTTGAAATTCCTGTTGTATATTACGATAGTAAGGGTACAACGGATAAGTATTTTGATGAAGCACAGTTGATTGTGGACTGTATTTTCGGTGTTGGTTTTCACGGAAGCACTGACCCTTTGACCCAATCACTTATATCAAAAGTCAATTCTGCTTCTGCTACTGTTGTCAGTGTGGATATTCCAAGTGGTCTTGAAGGTAATAGTTCAAAAATAGGTGAATGTGCAGTAAAAGCGGATGTAACTATTGCTGTACTTACATTAAAACCGGTACATGTGCTTAAACCATCCGTCGAACAATGCGGTAAAGTGGTTGTAGCACCTATCGGAATACCTGAGATATGCTTTAAGAGAGTTTCTGCAAGCTTGTTTACAGTGAATACTGAAGAGGTGAAAGCCTTTTTCTCAAAGCGTGATGCAACAAGTCATAAGGGAACGTTTGGCACAGTACTTGTAATAGGAGGCAGTTACGAAATGCCGAATGCACCGTATTTTGCATCGCAGGGTGCAGTAAATAGCGGGGCAGGACTTGTAAAGGTTGCTTTTCCTTCTGTAATGTACAGTGCTATAGCACCAAAAACCTATGAGCAGACCTTAGTGCCTCTTGAAAGTAACAAATCAGGCAGAATATCGCAGAATGCAATTAAACGAATTGAAAAAGAATTAAAAAAATGCTCCTGTGTCATTGTTGGTTGTGGAATGGGTTGTGATGATGATACAAAGGCTGTTATAGAATTTGTAATCGGAAATTCAGAAGTACCAATAATTCTTGATGCAGATGGAATAAATTGCATAAAAGATAATATAGATATAATAGATACTGCGAAAGCACCTGTTATATTGACACCGCATCCAAAGGAAATGTCCCGCCTTGCAGGTATTTCTGTAGATGAAATTCAGGAAAACAGAGGTGCCATTGTTCAAAGCTTTACAAAGGCTCATGAGTCCGTATTAGTGCTCAAAGGAGCATCTACTCTTGTGGGTTGTAGTGAATTTGACGATATGTATGTGAATTCCTCAGGTAATCCGGGAATGGCAACCGGTGGTAGTGGTGATGTGCTCGGTGGCATAATTGCATCTTTTGTATCACAGGGACTGGATGTGTTCAGAAGTGCAATAGCAGGTGTCTATATTCACGGTATGACAGGTGATGCTGTTACGGAAAAATATTCAATGATGGGCAACACTCCATCTCTGATATTGAAGGAAATGCCTCGTGTGCTTGGTGAGTTTGAATAAATGAAAAAGCTTCTTTGTGTTTTTGTGTGCATTCTGTTTTTGTCAGGGTGCGGGAAAATGAATACAAAGGAAAATAAAAATGAAATACCTGATTTTTTAGGATTCAGTACGGATGTGAAAACAACAGTCAATACTGTGGATTTGTGGGCAAGTGCCACTTATAATGAAATTACAGGACTTTCTGTGATTATGAATGCTCCTGAATCAGTAAAAGGTATGAAAATAGTGTGTAAGGACGGCGAATGTAAAATCGATTTTCAGGAGCTGTCCTTTGTTATTACTCATAAAAAATTGCCTTTTACGTCGTTTTTTGTGTCCCTTGAATCCTGTGCTGAAAATGCAAAAACCTCAATACTTGAAAATGACTGTTATTCGTATAATGTTAATGGTAATGTGTGCCGTCTGTATGTGGATGAAGAAACAAAGCATTTTCAGAAACTTTCGATTAACGGAAACGATGTGCTTTTTTTCGAAAATTTTCAATATGTAATGGGACAGACTGAATAAAAATAGAATAGTATGTATTACTCCATTATTTTTTACTCTCAATGTTTATTTTTACAAAATTAAGGTAAGAATAAAAATGTAAGGAGTGATACGAAAAATGAATGTTAAAAGAGGGGACATATATTACGCAGATTTAAGTCCTGTTGTAGGCTCTGAACAAGGTGGAGTCAGACCTGTACTTATAGTACAAAACGATGTAGGAAATAAATATAGTCCTACTGTGATAGCTGCTGCAATTACAAGTCAGCAGGATAAATCACGAATGCCTACGCATATAAATGTTAATGGGGATACTTGTGGACTCAGTAAAGACTCCGTTGTTCTACTCGAACAGGTGAGGACGATTGATAAGCAACGACTTAAAGAGAGAATGGGTAATCTCTCAATAGCAGATATGAATAAAATCAATAAAGCATTGACCGTTTCATTCGGATTAATATAAATAACTCTATTTCGCCTCCCTCTGATGAGGGAGGTTGGTCTGCGCTTAAAGACAGAGAAAAGGATAAATTATGAAATATTTATTAATTTTACATAAAACACTTGATTTTAATGGAAAAACTTGCTAAAATTAAATTAGCACTCGAAAGGTTAGAGTGCTAAATTTTGTATTTATTAACTTTCAGGAGGTAATATAAAATGACTATTAAACCACTTGCAGACAGAGTTGTACTCAAGTCTTGTGAAATGGAAGAAACAACAAAAAGCGGTATCGTTCTCGCTTCTTCTGCTCAGGAAAAACCACAGGTTGCTGAGGTTGTTGCAGTAGGTCCTGGCGGACTTGTTGACGGTAACGAAGTTGCAATGTATGTTAAGGTTGGCGATAAGGTAATTATCGGCAAATATTCAGGTCAGGAAGTTAAGATGGATAAAGAGGAATATACAATTGTCCGTCAGGCAGAAATTCTTGCTATTGTAGAATAAGGGAGGGCATATAAATGGCTAAACAGATTATTTATGGTGAAGAGGCAAGAAAAGCCCTTCAGAATGGTATTGATAAATTAAGCAATACAGTTAAAATCACACTCGGACCAAAGGGCAGAAACGTAGTTCTTGACAGAAAATACGGCGGTCCGCTCATCACTAATGACGGTGTTACAATCGCTAAAGAAATCGAGCTTGAAGATGCATTTGAAAATATGGGTGCACAGCTTGTAAAGGAAGTTGCAACAAAGACAAACGATGTTGCCGGTGACGGTACAACAACTGCTACACTTCTTGCTCAGGCTCTTGTTCGTGAAGGTATGAAGAACGTTGCAGCAGGTGCTAACCCAATGGTAGTTAAAAAGGGTATGAAGGCTGCTGTTGATGCTGTTGTTGCAGAAGTACTTAAGAATGCAAAACCTGTTGCTTCTTCAGAAGACATCGCAAGAGTTGCAACAGTTTCTGCTGCTGATGAATATGTTGGTAATCTTATTGCTGATGCTATGGCAAAGGTTACAGCAGATGGTGTTATCACAATCGAAGAATCAAAGACAAGTGAAACATATAGTGATGTAGTTGAAGGTATGCAGTTTGACCGTGGTAACAACTGACCATATATGGTAACAGATACAGATAAGATGGAAGCGGTTATTGATGATGCACTTATCCTTATTACAGATAAGAAAATCGGAAATATTCAGGAAATTCTTCCACTTCTTGAACAGATTGTTCAGTCAGGCAAGAAGCTCGTTATCGTTGCTGAAGATGTTGAGGGTGAAGCACTTTCAACTCTCCTTGTAAACAAACTTCGTGGTACATTCACTTGTGTTGCTGTTAAAGCACCTGGTTTTGGTGACAGAAGAAAAGAAATGCTTCAAGACATCGCAATCCTTACAGGTGGTCAGGTAATCACATCAGACCTTGGTCTTGAACTTAAAGATACACAGCTCTTCCAGTTAGGTAAGGCAAAGCAGGTTAAGATTTCAAAGGAAAACACAATCATCGTTGACGGTGCCGGTGAAGTTGATGCAATTAAGGGCAGAATCGGACAGATTAAAGCTCAGATTGCTGAAACAACATCGGACTTTGACCGTGAAAAGCTTCAGGAAAGACTTGCAAAGCTTGCAGGCGGTGTTGCAGTAATCCGTGTTGGTGCTGCTACTGAAACAGAAATGAAAGAAAAGAAACTTCGTATTGAAGACGCTCTTGCTGCTACAAAGGCTGCTGTTGAAGAAGGTACAGTTGCAGGTGGTGGTGTTGCTCTTCTTGGTGCTATCAAGGCTGCAGAAGCACTCCTTGACACAGAAGATGCAGATTTCAAGACAGGTGTTAAGATTGTTCTTAAGGCTATTGAAGAGCCTGTTCGTCAGATTGCTGCAAATGCAGGTCTTGAAGGCTCAGTTATCGTAAACGAAATCGTTAATGCAAACAAGGTTGGTTACGGTTACAACTTTGCAACAAGCGAATATGTTGATATGTTTGAAGCAGGTATTCTTGACCCTGCAAAGGTAACTCGTTCAGCACTTCAGAACGCATCATCGGTTGCAGCAATGGTACTTACAACAGAATCACTCGTAGCAGATATTCCTGACCCTGCAGCTGAAGCAGCAGCTGCTGCAGCGATGGCTCAGGCAGGCGGCGGAATGTATTAATAATTCGTAATTATAAATGCATAATTCGTAATTAGGCTCCCTCTGACGAGGGAGCTGTCTTTTTGCAAAAAAAGACTGAGAGGTAGTCTATCTCTCAGTCTCATTTGATATTCAAATAAAAAGAAAAAACGCACATCAAACGATGTGCGTTAATTTTCATGAATTAGCTTTTGAATTAAACTGCTCTTTCAACCTTACCTGAACGAAGGCAACGAGTACAAGCATAAACTCTCTTAGGAGAGCCGTTAACAACTGCCTTAACTCTCTTAACGTTTGGCTTCCATGTTCTGTTTGAACGTCTGTGTGAGTGAGAAACCTTAATACCGAAAGCTACGTCTTTACCACAATATTCGCATTTTGCCATTTCAAAGGCACCTCCTTGTTTACGGGGATATAAATAATCAAATTACAACGAGAGATATTGTAACAGAAACTTTTCTATTTTGCAAGTGTTTTTTTAAAAATATTTTTAATAATTTACAGAAAAATACTTGCATTTTGTAAATGAATGATATATAATACATTCAAACGAACATTTGTGCGATAAGCGAGGTAAATAAAATGGCTGATAAATCAAAAGCTTTGGAAACTGCGTTATTACAAATTGAAAAGAATTATGGTAAAGGTGCTGTTATGCGCCTTGGTGAAAACAGTACTTTAAATGTTGAGGCTATTTCAACCGGCTCAATATCCCTTGATGCTGCTACCGGTATAGGTGGACTTCCACGTGGCCGAATTGTTGAAATTTACGGACCTGAATCTTCCGGTAAAACAACCCTTGCTTTGCAGGTTATTGCAGAAGCACAGAAATTGGGTGGAGAGGCTGCATTTATTGATGCTGAACACGCTCTTGACCCTGAATATGCACAGAACCTTGGCGTTGACGTAAACTCATTACTTGTTGCACAGCCTGACAATGGTGAACAGGCTCTGGAAATTACAGAAGCTCTTGCTCGTTCAGGTGCTCTTGATGTAATCGTAATTGACTCCGTTGCGGCCCTTGTTCCTCGTGCTGAAATTGAAGGTGATATGGGTGACAGTCACGTTGGTCTTCATGCTCGTCTTATGTCACAGGCTCTCCGTAAGCTTACAAGTGTAATTAATAAATCAAACACAGTTGTAATTTTCATCAACCAGCTTCGTGAAAAGGTTGGTGTGGTTTATGGTAATCCTGAGGTTACAACAGGTGGTCGTGCCCTTAAATTCTATACAACAATGCGAATTGATGTTCGTCGTATTGAACAGCTTAAGGGTCAGGGTAACGAATTTGTCGGCTCAAGAACAAGAGCAAAGATTGTAAAGAACAAGGTTGCACCTCCATTTAAAGAGGCAGAATTTGACATTATGTATGGTGAAGGAATTTCAAAAATCGGTGAAATCGTTGACCTTGGTGTTAAATTCGATATTCTCAAAAAGAGCGGTGCCTGGTTCTATTATGGTGAACAGCGTCTTGGTCAGGGTAGAGAAAATGTAAAACTTCTCTTCAAGCAGGACGAAGTTCTTGCAAATGAAATCGAAACACAGATTCGTGAAAAGTTAAAAGAAATAGTTAATGCTAAAAAGCCGAATGCAGTAAATATTGAACAGCCTGAAATCGTAAAGGTTCCTACAACAAAGGCTGCTGCTCGTGCAAAACTTGATATTGCAGTAGATGATGAATAATGAAACTGACTGTTAAAGAAGGTAAAGCCAATAAAATTCACATCTATGTTGACGATGAATATCGTGCTACTGTTGATAGTGATTATTGGTATTCCGAAAAGTACAGAAAATTAAAAGAAATTAACGAAGATGAACTGACCGAGTTGCTTGACGCGGTCAGTTTTCGTCGTGCTTATAATAAAAGTCTTGATTTGCTTTCCAGAAGACCTTATGGTGTAAAAGAACTTACAAAAAAACTTTGTGAAAAAGGCTTTGACAAAGAATGTTCCGAAAAGGCTTGTGAAAGACTTATTGAATTAGGACTTTTAAATGACGAATATTATGCTGAAATTCTTTCAAAAGAGCTTATGGAAAGAAAAAAATATAGCCTTAAAAGAGTGAAACAGGAATTACTGTTTCGTGGGATTTCAAGAGAAATTGTGGAGAATACCGTTGATTCTCTTGACAATGATGCTGAAAACCGTATTATATTAGTAATTAAGAAGAAATATATTAATAAACTGAATGACGAAAAGGGCAGAAAAAGAGCCATTGATGGTCTTATGCGTTTGGGCTATTCCTATTCTGAAATTAAATCTGCCTTAAATTCTATATCGGAGTATAGTGAGGACGAATTTTATGACTAAAAAAGTTGGTATGATATCATTAGGTTGTCCTAAAAATCAGGTTGATGCCGAAATTATGCTTTCAAAACTTCAGAATGGTGGGTTTGAGATTGTAAGTGACCCTTCCGAGGCGGATGTTGTTATTGTCAACACCTGTGGATTTATTGAAGATGCAAAGCGTGAATCAATCGAAAATATCCTTGATATGGTTTCATATAAGGAAGATTGTAAAAATCTTAAGGTCCTTGTCACAGGATGCCTTGCCCAAAGATATCAAACAGAAATTTTCAAGGAAATTCCTGAAACTGATGCTGTAATCGGTATCGGTGCAAACGAGGATATATGTGAAATCTGTGACAGAATTATAAATGGTGAAAAAGTGGAAGAATTCCCACCAAAAACTGACCTTAAAATTGAAGGTGACAGAATTCTCACAACACCACCATATTCTGCATATCTTAAAATAGCAGAGGGTTGCTCAAATCACTGCACATACTGTGCAATTCCCAGTATTCGTGGTGAATTCCGTAGCCGACCAAGTGAAAGCATTCTCAGAGAAGCAAAAAAACTTGCTGATGAGGGTGTAAAAGAGCTTATAGTTGTTGCTCAGGACACAACTCGATATGGTGAAGATTTGTATGGTAAAAATGCTCTTGTACCACTTCTTAAGGCACTTGCAATGGTGGATGGGATTGAGTGGATTAGACTTTTGTACCTTTATCCTGAAAGAATTGACGATGCACTTATCGACGAAATTGCAAATAACGATAAAATTGTGAAATATATGGATATTCCGCTTCAGCATTGTAACAAAAATGTGTTGAAACGAATGAATCGTCATGGCGACAGAGAAATATTGAAAACTCTCCTTAATAAAATTCGTGAAAAGATTGAAGGAGTAACAATCCGTACCACATTTATTGCCGGTTTTCCGGGTGAAACAGAGGAAGAATTCAATGAACTCTGTGAATTTGTGGATGAAATGCGATTTGAAAGAATGGGATGTTTTGCATATTCGGAGGAAGAGGGGACTCCGGCTGCAAAGCTTGACGGTATGATGGACTTTGAAATCCGCCAGGAGAGAGCAGATATTATCAACGAGCGTCAGAATGTGATTCTTGATGAGATTAACGAAGACCTTATCGGTAAAACTCTTTCTGTCATTGTTGAGGGGTATGACCCGTATTCTGATTCATATTACGGAAGAACATATATGGATGCACCTGAAATTGATACACAGATTTTCTTCACTTGCAGAGAAGAACTGAACGATGGGGATATTGTTGAGGTGGATGTAATTAACGTCATTGACGGAGAGTTAACAGGAGAAGCTTTATGAAATTAAACACCCCAAATCTTTTGACCATAGCAAGAATTATTATTACGCCATTCTTTCTTTGGTGTATATTGGCGGAGAATCTTCCGCATAGATTTTTAATTGCCTGTATTGTATTCTCAATCGGAGCAATTACAGATGCTGTTGACGGACATCTTGCAAGAAAGAATAACCAGATTACAAATTTTGGTAAGTTTCTTGACCCTATTGCGGACAAAGTCCTTACAACGTCAGCACTTTTAGCCTTTATGTCAATGGGACTTTGTAATATCTGGATTGTTATGCTTGTATTAACAAGAGAATTTGCCATAGCATCTGTACGAATGATTGCTGCCGCTGGTGGTGTTGTAATTCCTGCAAATATATGGGGAAAAATCAAAACCGTAACACAAATGGTGTTCACAATACTCATTATGCTTTTAGGTGAAATTTGGAATACTGTTGAAAATTATAATCAGGAGGTCTTTGAAAAACTTCCTGAATTATCACTTGTTTCCAACGGATTATTGTGGATTGTTGCGATTTTTACTGTTATTTCAGGTATGATTTATTTGATTGATAGCAGGAAAATAATTGATTTCACAAAATAATTGCATTTTAGGAAAATATGTGATAGAATAATGATATGAATAAAGACTGTGACCGAAAAGAGTAGCAGAAGAATTTTTTACCAGAGATTATGGGTCATCGGCTGAAAGCCCATATTAAAAAAACTTTTGTGAAGTGCATTCGTGAGTCGATGTGGGGAAATACACATCCGTGTTGTTGCGTTATAAACTAATCGAGTTATAAATCGAAGTGGAACCGCGGTTAATCGCCTTCGTCTGTCTATGCAGATGAAGGCGTTTTTATTTGTAACCACTGCTTACAATCTTATGCACAATTCTCAACGGCTATTTTCCCGCCAATAGCTCGCCCAAAATACTCGCCAATACACAAAGTATTGCCTGCGTTTTTGAACGGCTTTGCCGAAAAAATATCTCATCGATAATTGCACATCGATTTTATCAGCGGTTACTTAATTATAATTTTGGATTGATGATTACTTTTGGAGGAATAAACATTGTTCAAAAGACTGAAGGAAGATATTCAGACGGTAAAAGAACGTGACCCCGCTGCTACAAGTATTCTTGAAATCTTGTTCTTATATCCCGGACTTAAGGCTATAAGAATGCACAGGGTTGCTAATTGGTTCTTCCGTCATAGAATGAAATTTATTGCCCGTGCTATTTCTCAGCATGCAGTAAAAAAGACTAATATTGAAATACATCCCGGTGCTACAATCGGAAAACGCTTTTTCATTGACCACGGAACAGGTGTTGTAATCGGTGAAACTGCCCAAATCGGTGACGATGTAACAATTTATCAGGGTGTAACCCTAGGTGGTACAGGTAAGGATACAGGTAAACGACATCCTACAATCGGTAACGGAGTTATGATTGGTTCAGGAGCAAAGGTTTTAGGACCTTTTAAAGTAGGGGATAACTCAAACATTGCTTCAGGTGCTGTTGTACTTGATGAAATTCCGCCAAACTCAACTGCAGTTGGTGTTCCTGCAAGAGTAGTTAAACGAAATGGTAAACGCGTTGACAATCTTGACCAGGTTCATATTCCTGACCCTGTTTCACAGGAATTCTGCAGACTTAATGCAAAAATTGAAAGACTTGAAAAAGAGCTTACAAAATATAAAGAAAAGGAAGAAAAAGGTGAGTAATATGAAAATTTTTAATACTCTCACAAGAAGAAAAGAAGAACTTAAAACAATCACACCAAATGAATTGAAGGTTTACGCTTGCGGACCTACAGTTTATAACTATATCCATATCGGTAACGCTCGTCCTCTTTGTGTGTTTGACACATTCAGAAGATATATGGAATACCGTGGTTATAAAGTAAATTTTGTTCAGAACTTTACTGATATTGACGACAAAATCATTCGTCGTGCAAATGAGGAAGGAACAGACTACAAAACAGTTTCAGAAAAGTATATTGAAGAATTTTGGACAGATGCAAAAGGTATGAATGTCCGTGAAGCAACAACTCATCCGAAAGCAACTGAAAATATTGATGAGATTATCAATATCGTAAGCACACTTATTGAAAAAGGCTATGCTTATGCAGTTGATAACGGTGACGTTTATTTCAGTCCAAAGAAATTTGATGAATATGGCAAGCTTTCACATCAGCCTCTTGAGGACCTTGAAGCAGGTGCTCGTATCAACATTGGTGAAGTAAAGCGTGAACCAATGGACTTTGCTCTCTGGAAGAGTGCAAAACCAGGGGAGCCATACTGGGAATCACCTTGGGGGCACGGCAGACCGGGTTGGCATATTGAATGCTCAGCGATGGTAAGAAGATATCTTGGTGAAACTATTGATATTCACTGTGGTGGTCAGGACCTTGTTTTCCCTCACCACGAAAACGAAATTGCACAGAGTGAATGCTGTAATGGTGTTCCTTTTGCAAATTACTGGATGCACAACGGATTTATCAGCGTTGACAATGTTAAAATGTCAAAGTCATTAGGCAATTTCTTCACAGTTCGTGATGTTGCTAATGAATATGGCTATGAGCCAATCCGTTATTTCCTTATTTCTTCACATTACAGAAGCCCAATCAACTATAGTGTTGATATTATCGAACAGTGTAAAGCTTCTCTTGTTCGTCTTTATAATTGTCGTGAAAGTCTTGATTTTGCACTTAAGAATGCACTTGATACTGTTCCTGCAGATGCAGAAGATATCAAGAAGGCTCTTGATGGCCGTCGTGACCAGTTTATTAGAGTTATGGATGATGACCTTAACACAGCTGATGCTATTACTGCAGTATTTGAACTTGTTAAGGACATTAACACAAAGGTTATTACAGATGCACCATCAAAAGAGCTTGTTGAATATGCGACAAACCTCTTTGATGAGCTTACAGGTGTATTAGGTCTTGTATATAACAGAAAGACAGAAAGCCTTGATGACGAAATTGAAAAGCTTATTGAAGCTCGTACTCAGGCTCGTAAGGACAGAAACTGGGCAGAAGCAGACAGAATCCGTGATGAGCTCAAAGCACAGGGTATCGTTCTTGAAGATACACCACAGGGTGTTAAGTGGCACAGAGAATAATGGTTAAACCTTCTCGCAAAAGAATGTAATGCAATAATTATTACAGATAACTGAATATTTATATCTGCCGACGGTGATGGTGCTATTTCCGTCGGCAAATTTTATGTCGTTGAATAATTCGGACTCCTTGATTGTTTTCATCTGACTTTTGAAGTCTTGACCTGTAAAAATACTGCACATTTTACAGAAAGTGTTTTTAGCATCTTCAATGTTATGGTCAGCGGTTATGAGTAAGCTTATGCTTTTGATGTTGTTTTTCTTATCAAGCACCAATGACATCATAGATGCATTATCTGAATAAAAAAGAAAATTATCATCTTCTCGTTGACTTAATCTGAAATTGCCGGTTTCGAGGTTGGTTTCATAGGTTTTGTTCATTCTGTCAACGAATTGCTCGATTCCAAAATTAAGCTCTTTAGAGCAGGAACATAAAAATATGGTTATAACCACAAGGAGAATTGCCAATAATTTTTTCATAAATAGTCCACCTCCTTAATATTTATTGTTTAAAATACAAAAAAAGTCATAAAATTTACAAATTGTTAAAAAAATACTATTGGAAAATCGTAGTAAATAATGTATAATAAAGTGATAAAATTTATTTAAAGGGCAGTGATTTCCTTGTTTAAGAATTTCAAAAAGAAAAGTCCAAAGGTTAAGGCAGGTATAATAGCATTCATTCTTGTGATTGCCGTACTTTTAGCATGGGTGCTTTATTCTAATTTTAAGCCGGACCCGGCACCTGAATATGAGCTTTCAGAGGTATCTTATGGTACCATTACTGAAAGTCTTGATGTGAGCGGAACGGTTGAATCAGGTGTTACCGAAAATCTTCTTGCTATTGAAGGTGTAATGGTAAATGAAGTGCTTGTGAATGTCGGTGACACAGTTAAAAAAGGTGATAAACTTGCCACATTTGATGTGTCAGGTGCGTCTCAGTATGTGACAGAGGCTAAAAGTGCTTACGATAAAGCTTTAAAGCAATATAATGATTCTGTGAACTCATCCTCTGCAAATGCAAAGAGAAAAGCACAGATAGAAAAAGAAATTGCGGATTTAAATAAAAAGATTTCAACATTACAAGGCGAAATTGATAAGCTTACAAAGGAAATCGAAGGCACAATAACTCAGACAGCACCAATTTCAGAGAATTATATTGAAGAAGTTATAAAGCAGATGCTTAAAAATGGTTCTTCACTAAAGCAAATAAGAGAATTCAGAGAATCAATTGCAAGTATGAAGTTGCCTGTTTTAGATTCTGCATCTTCTGAAAAGCAACAACAACTTATGCAGAAGAGTATTGAACTTGCTAAGCTCACCTCTGAACTTACAATTCTTTATGGCGAAGGCGCTTTGATGGTAGTTGTTGATGACACAACATTAAAAGCACTTAAAAAGGTTGCAGATACAAAGAAAGAAGAATATGACCAAATCAAGAAAATTTATGACGATATGGCTGCCGGTTGGGTTGCAGAAAATGAAGGTATAATCACAGCAGTTAATCTTAAACCGGGTGAAAAATTTGTGGTTGTAAATAATTCTACATCATCAACATTTGACTTTTCTGCTCTTCTTGGCGGAGTAGATGATGAAACAGCGGGTATTATCACTTCTCTTCTTGGTCAGAATAGCATTCCTGTCGGTTCAGGTATTGTGCTTGAAAGCTACAATGATATGATTGTTTCTGTAACAGTTAGTAAGTCTGATTTGCTTAAGGTTAAAGTAGGTATGAAGGCAGTTGTAACAAGCCTTGATGCAGAATACGAAGGCGAAGTTATTTATGTAGGTGCAACTGCACTGGATTCTACCGGTGGTTTTGACATCAGTTCAATTGCAGGTTCACTTATGGGTGGTGGCACAAGTTCTAATGGTGCCGAGGTTAAGGTGAAGATTAAAAATCCTGACGAAAAAGTTGTTATAGGCTTTGATGTGGATATCAGGATTATTCTCGATACTCTTGATAATGTATTAAAAGTTCCTGTTGAAGCTGTAGTTTATAACAACGGAACATATTCTGTATTTGTTTATGACAAAGAGGAAGAAACAGTCACAAAACGTACAATTGTCAAAGGCTCTCTTGATGAGTCTTCATACGAAATTGTTGAAGGTCTTGTGGAAGGGGAAGTTGTTGTAAAGAGTCCTGACCCTAAGATGGAAGATGGTACAAAAATCGCAGAGAAAAAAGCGTAAGATTAACAAGTTAATCGAGGTGTGAACTTTGAATATAAGAGAAAATATACGCATTGCTATTTTCAGTATTAAAACAAATCTAATGCGTTCTCTTCTGACAATGCTGGGAATTATCATCGGCGTTGCTTCGGTTATTGCCATTATTACTGTGGGAAATGGCGGTCGTGATTACATTGTTGGTATGATTCGTGATATGGGTAACAGTGCTATTTCAATTAATGTACGAGGAAGCGTTGCTGATGACGAAGATTACTTTACAGATTCTGATATTGAGGCAATCAAAAAAATTGATGGTGTTCAGTATGCCTCAATGCAGACTATAGCTATGTGCGGTATGTCTGCCAATGACCAGAACGGATTTATGATGGGAATCGGCGGCAATACTGATATGCAGTTACTTATGCAAACGCCATGCATTTACGGTAGATTTTTCAACGAAGAAGAATATGATGAGGGCAAAAGCGTTGGCGTAATTGATGTAGGTAGTGCTATTCAGATTTTTGGTAAAAGAAATGTAGTAGGTGAATATATTTACTGTAATTCAGAGAATCTCACCACATCAATTAAGATTATCGGTGTTATTGACATAATGGCCGGTATGAATATGGATACCGAAGAAATGATGGAATCAATGTCTGCATCTATGGGTGGGATGCAAATGACCAGTTGTATGATTATTATGCCAGCTCCTATGGTATCTGCAATTAATGGTTCTTCACAAAACCGTTACGATGCAATTAATATTACAGCGGTTGATGAAAGTAAACTTGACGGTATTGGTACTGCCGCAGTTAACTACATTCATTCCCTCCATGACAATTATGAAAAAGAATGTTATGCAGTTACTAATATGGCAACATATATTGACCTTTTAGATACAGTTATTAATGTGTTTACAATCTTTATTGCTGCCGTTAGTGCAATTTCACTTGTTGTTGGTGGTATCGGTGTTATGAATATTATGCTGGTATCAATTACAGAGCGTACACGTGAAATCGGTATCAGAAAGGCTCTCGGTGCAAAGACCGGTACTATTATGTTCCAGTTCCTGACGGAGTCAATTATACTTTGTCTTATTGGTGGTATAATCGGACTGTTACTTGGTGTCGCCGGAGCTGCATTGGTTTCTTTCATAATGGATGTACCATTGTATGTGCAACCTTCAACAATTCTTCTTGCAGTTGGTTTCTCTTCGGCTATTGGTATTTTGTTCGGTGTATATCCAGCTAAACGAGCAGCAAATCTACCACCTATTGAAGCTCTCAGAAGAGATTAAATTTCAATGTTTTTCCGGATATCAATATGGTATCCGGATATTTTTTTACCAATTTGAAAATATGAAAGATTTCCTTCATGAATTATGATGTATATGCATTTGTATATACATCTTTTTTTATTTATAAAATTAATCTGTAAAGTAAATTGCTTTACAAAAAATGTAAATATAAGTAGTTAAACACCCTTGATACATATAGTTTTAAACATTTTCAACAAAGTTTTCAACAAAATTAATGTTCAAATTATTCTTAAAAACAAACTCAAAAAAGTGAAGTATAGTTAAAAAAATACTGAATATTTTAATAATTTATTCATATTTTTTTGCAGGAAAAAATTTTTATTCCGTCATTTTTTGTTTAAAAATATCACTGCGGATTTTGTCGAAAAGTTTTTTAATCTAAAATTTCAAAAATGTATTGCCATAAATTACCAAATATGGTAAAATATGGCAGAAATAACAAATCAGAGAATGATTTTAAAATTAAATGGAGGTTTCAAAATGGGAAACGATTTAAAGGTATTACTTACAGGCGAAGGTAGTGATTTTGGAAGGAACTGTGCAAATGTCTTGCGTTCATACGGATGTGATGTAACTCTTGTTGCAAAGGATGGTAAGACAGTTTTATCTAAAATATCATCCATAAGTATTGATGTTGTCATTATGGATGCATTTATGACAAATATCGATGCTTTGGGTGTTGTGAACAGTCTGAGTGAATGTGAAAATAAACCTTTTATAGTTATAGTTTCAAGTTCTGATAATCAAAGATTTGAACAGGAAATTCTTTCAGCAGGTGCTGATTATTATTTTCTTAAGCCCTTTGATGTAAATATGCTTGCGCAGAGAGTTACACAATTATCCGGTTGGTCGGATAATAAAAAGTCAACCGTTTCCGGCAAAAATTCCAATGACTTGCAGATGACAGTCAGTGAGATTATGCATCAGATTGGTGTTCCTGCACACATTAAAGGCTATCAGTATCTTCGTGAAGCAATTGTTTTATCAATAAATGATACTGAAATGATGAGTTCGGTGACAAAGGTGCTTTATCCTACAGTGGCAAAGATTTATTCAACAACTCCATCTCGTGTTGAACGAGCAATCAGACATGCTATTGAGGTTGCATGGGACAGAGGTGATATTGATGTGTTAAGCTCCTATTTTGGATACACAATTCAAAATACAAGGGGAAAACCGACCAATTCAGAATTTATTGCAATGATTAGCGATAAGCTTCGTCTTAGAATGAAGATTTCCTGATTCAATCAGATTGACAATATATAGTAAAAATGTTATTATTCTTTACATGAAATATTTAAGGGCTCATTAATTTATGAGCCTTTTTTCGAGGAGATTTTATGTCAGAATTAATAATTATTGCTGTGGGTCTTGCTATGGATGCCTTTGCGGTTTCGATATGTAAAGGTCTCAATATGAGAAAGCTTGATATTAAGCAAACAGCACTAATTGCCTTGTTTTTTGGCGGATTTCAGGCAGGAATGCCGCTTATAGGTTGGTTTATCGGCTCAAGATTTGCTGATTATATTACAAGTATTGACCATTGGATTACATTTATATTGCTTGGATTTATTGGCGGAAAAATGATTTATGAGTCATTTTCCGGTGATGACGAGGATGAATGTGCCGGTAGTAAGCTAAATCTTAAGGAAATAATAGCACTTGCAATTGCTACAAGCATCGATGCTCTTGCAGTTGGCGTAACTTTTGCCTTCCAGTATGAAAGAAAAGATGCAATTACAGCAATAGTTCTTACAGGTATAATAACCACATTACTTTCTGCGACAGGTGTGTTTATAGGACACAAATTTGGTGTTAAATATAAAAGTAAGGCAGAATTTGCAGGTGGACTTGTGCTTGTAGGTATGGGTGTTAAATTTCTTTTGGAAGGTCTTGGAATAATATGATTAAAACTTTGCTATGGGATGTGGACGGTACTCTTCTTGATTTCGGTAAGTCAGAGGAATATGGCATAAGAAAATGCTTTGAGTTATTCTCTTTAGGAGAATGTACCGATGAAATGTTGTCCCGATATTCACTTATCAATAAAAAATATTGGGAAATGCTTGAAAGAAACGAGATTACAAAACCCGAAGTCCTTCGTGGCAGATTTGAAGAGTTTTTTAAATCAGAAGGAATTGAATTTGACAAAATTGACGAGTTTAATCTTGAATATCAATATAGACTTGGTGACAAGGTTTTCTTCTGTGACAACGGATTGGAAACTGTGCAAGCCCTTAAGGGAAAGGTAAAACAGTATGGTGTTACAAACGGCACTTATGTGGCTCAAAGCAGAAAGCTGAAGGAATCCGGTCTTGATAAAATCTTTGACGGTGTTTTTATTTCTGACAAAGTTGGTTATGAAAAACCATCAATTGAATTTTTTAATGCAGTACAGACTGAAATCGGTGAATTCAAATCAGATGAAGTGATGATAATAGGGGATTCACTGACAAGTGATATTAAAGGCGGAAACAATGCGGGTATCCTTTGTTGTTGGTACAATCCAAAGAGCGATAAAAATAAATATAATCTTAAAGTTGACTATGAAATAAAGGATATTGCAGAGATACTTGATATAGTATGAAATTAAAAGAACTGTTGCACAACAAACAGTTCTTTTTTTTGTTCAATATTACTTGTAATAAAAATTTAATTTTCATTGTTTATCAACTGAGAATATGCTATAATTAATTAATTATATAAGAAAGGGAGAGTGAAAAAATGAGTCTTATCAGTAAAGTAAAGGATTTAGGTACTGAACTTAAAACTCATTGGAGCACTCCGGCAGAAGGTAAATATGTTCCTTATAAGGAATATAAGGATGTTGTTATCGGTGTCGGCGCAAACTACACAGGTGCAAAAACACTTGAGTATATCGGCTTCTGGTCAAGCTGTTTCCTCATCATGCACCACTATAAGTTGCCTTATCTTACATTCTCAGTTATCGGTCTTCTTAATATGCCTCTCGGTTATATTACAGCCCTTATCTGGTGGTATGTATGTGACAACTTGGGCTTCTTGCCAAAAAAACAAGAAAGAAAAGTTTATCTGGTTTATGGCCTTATGATGGCATTTGGTATATCTACCATTATTTTCGATTACTCCAGACTATTTGACCAGTCAAGTTGGTTTATTACAACGCTTAACAGCTTTGAGGGTATGAACGCCACGGCGTGCTTCAAGACCTTTGGTACACACTTCCTGTATTCGGGTTGGGTAGGCGCTCGTAACATCTTCTGGCGTAAAAAACTCATTCCTAAATACGGTAGATATAAGTATAGTCTTTACTGCGATGTTATTCCAAAGTGTGTAATGGTTATCCTTATCGGTTGGCTTCCTGTTTACAACATCGCTGACGTTGCTACCCGTGTATGGGTTGCTAACCTTCTTTTTGCTACATATAATGTATTCGGTTTCGGTAATGTTTTGGAAGAATGCTCAAAGAGAATCAGCCCTAACCTTCAGGAAAGAATTCTCGTTCGTAGCTATCCTGTAAAACTTTCTCACATTTTCAATTCAATTTTGGCAATTATCCTTCCTGCAATCGTTGGTATGCTTCGTCACGAATGGGCAGATATCAATTTCTACAGATGGGTTATTCCTGTAACATTCTGCATTTCAGCAGCATTTACAATGGGTCTTGCGGGCAGAATCAAGGAAAGAATTCCACAGCCTCCAATTGAAGAAAAAGTTCAGATTAAATTCTGGGATGGTATGCTCGGTGTTCTTAAGAATAAATACTTGCTTATCAACACAGTAGTTGGTCTTATTGACTCATTGGGTAATGGTATGTTGCCATTTGCAACAATTCTTTACTTCTACACATTCCGTCTCAGTGGTCTTCCATATTCATTATTGGTAGCACTGATTTCATTCGCAGGTACTCCACCTGATTTGTTATCACCATATTTCCTTAAGAGATTCTCATATAAGCAGATTATGATTTTCTATCAGTTAAGCCGTGCAATCGGTAATGCTGTTATTGCTATTGCAATGTGGACTCTTGGTGATAACCTCGCTCTCTGTGGTACAATCTGCGTTGTTGTTCTCTTCTTTATGGAAATGACAAAGACAGTTCCTACAACAGCAGGTCACGATATGGGTGTTCGTGTCAATGACTATCAGATGTACTTGTCAGGTGAACGTCTTGAAAGCTTTGCAGGTATCTTCGGTTGGTTTACAGGACCTATCACATCGTTCGTTGGTCTTATTATTCCAATCTTCTTGCTTAAATACGGCTTCAACAGTAACTGGGAAATCCTCTTCTTTGACGGTTCAAGAAGAAATATCGTTGTTGTGCCGATTATCGTTGACGCAATCGGTTTCTTCCTTATGACAATTCCATATCTCTTCTGGGACTATGATAATAAGAAACAGAATCTTGTTATGGAAGTTCTTAAGCGTCGTGCAGAGGTTACTGAAAAACAGGCACAAGAAGCCGGTAAATCAACAGCCGGTAGCTATAAGGGTTAATGGAGGTGAGTTGCATGAGTAAAAAAGAAAAGAAACAAAATAAAGCTAATGACTGGGGTACTGACGTGCAGTTAGATATTCCTGAAGACGAAATATGGACTTATCAGGTACCTGGCCTTGCAGCTCCTCACGTTAACAAGCCTTATAAATACTACAACTTAAAGAAAGCAATTTTCGTAATTGTTATTATCGTTGCTGTTTCACTTTCAATGTTGTTCAGCGTTCTTGCATTACAGAACGAAACCTTTGAATACACAGAAACTGAAAATGGACTTCAGTTCTCAAAATTCAGTAACACAGGTTATCTTTACGAACTCGACATCGACTATGTTTCTGATATTGAGTATATCCCTGGTAACAATGACCCTGCAACTAACTTCAAGGTTGTTAAGGACACAACAAAACCAATTACATCTGTAAGACAGTTCACACTTAACTGTGATGACAAGATTAAAACAATCACAATCGGTCCTGATGTTCTCGATATTGACGGTAAGGCATTCTATTCTTGTTGGGCATTACAGAATATCGAGGTTGACGAAAACAATCCTAACTACTGTGACGTTGATGGTGTTCTCTACAATAAGGATAAGACAGAAATTCTCTGTTACCCTTGTGACCACGATGAATACCTTCGTCAGAAATATGGTTACGAAAGAGAATTATACAGAGATGAAGTTACTCCTGAATACGAAAAAGATATTCAGACTTATGTTGTTCCATCAACAGTAACAAAGCTTGGTGAAATGTGCTTTAACTATGCAAACCTTCGTTATATTTATCTTCCTGAAGGTCTGAAGACAATTGAAACTCTTGCAGTATTCAAGCTTCACGAAAGAGTAGACGAATGGGGCACAACACCATCACTCACTCATATTTATTCATATAAGGGTGAGACAACAGATTCTCGTTTTACATCACAGGATGCACTCGGTGAGGTTTATCTTTCACTTCCTGAGGGACTTGAATTTATCGGTTCTGACGCATTCAGTTATAACCAGAGCTTGCAGTATGTTTATATTCCGTCATCAGTAAAACATATTGGTCACCATGCTTTCTGGGACACTTGTTATAAAGAAGACGGCGAGCTTAAGGGTGTAACGGTTGCTAATGTTGCAGTCAGCGAGGAAGATTTCACATCACTCGAAATTGGTGATGACTGGATTCCAAAGTATGACTACTTGTTATTCAAAAAGGCAATCGATGTAAACTATTCAGCACAAAGACAGGCAATGCCTAACTAAGATAAAAAAATTAACCTCCTCATCGTCTGATGTGGAGGTTTTTATAATTTATGACAAAAAATATATGATATAAAGAAAAACGGAGAGTGGAAAACCCACCCTCCGGCTTTTTATATTTTAACGATTTAAGATAATTCAATTATGCAGCGAAAAGACCAAGTATAAAATTGAAAATCTCACTAACGATGTTCTGTGCTTCTGGGTCTGCACCTGCAATACCAAGAATACTGGATACAAATTCAAAAATTGATGCTAACATTTCAGTTTCCTCCTTTTTAATTTATAGACAAAAATATTATTTTATGTCTATAAACACATTTTATCACAAATGTTGACAGGTGTCAATAAAAAGATAAAACTTATACAGATAGGCAGTATTTGTCAAATAAAAACAATTTATCTGAAAGAATGTTTTTAAATATAATTTTGTGAAAAATGAAAATAATTAATCCTGTAACTGTTTTAATAATATTATTCTTATTTCTTTATTTTATATTATTTTTAGTTCCCAAAATAGGGAATAGTCGTTCCCAAAATAAGGAATGGTTATTTCTAATTTTCAGCAGGGTGAAGCGAAGATATTCAAATTATAATTTATCGGGCTCTTTTAATTACATTTTCTTTGGCTCCCTCTGACGAGGGAGCTGTCTGCGAAGCAGACTGAGGGGCTCGATAAACTCCGATTTATTAACAGGTTATGATAACCCAAATATTGCAGTGTAAAAAGTTATGTGGTAAAATAATCTAAAATAAAATATGGAGAGATGCTTGTGATTAAAAAGATAATAGCAATTATTATGTCCATTCTATCCATATTTCCGTTTTTCGGAAATAAAGATTTAATTAAAGTAAACCTTAAAATTCTTGATTCACCATTGGAGGAGTTTTCCATGAAAAATATAACACTTTTGGACTCTTATGAACAAAATGCTTTCCAAAAGGAAGTTGAATATCTTAAATCACTTGAGCCTGACAGACTTATGCGTGGTTTTGGCGATATTTCCGGAAAAAAGATTAATGCAGAGAAATATGGCGGATGGGAAACCTCTGCGATTCAGGGACATACTCTTGGTCATTATCTCACAGCTGTTTCACAAGCTTATGCTTCCTCATGTGATGAGGAATTAAAGCAAATCACAGACTATATGATTTCAGGTTTAAATGATTGTCAGCTTGAAAATGGCTATCTTCACGCTATCCCTGAGGAGCATTTTGACCGAATTGAAAATGGTAATACATCCGGCACTTGGGTTCCTTGGTATTCAATGCACAAAATCCTCGCAGGGCTTATTGATGTCTACACCTATACGAGCAATAATGATGCTCTTAAAATGGCTTCAAAGCTCGGAGATTGGGTTTTCTCACACACAAGCAAATGGACTGAAGAAACACAAAAAACAGTTCTGAATGTGGAATACGGCGGAATGAACGATTGTCTATATAATCTTTATAAATATACCAATAGTGAAAATCATCTGTCAGCCGCTCACAGCTTTGATGAGATGACACTTTTTGAGCCACTTTACAAAGGTCAGGATATTCTCAACGGAAAACACGCTAACACAACAATTCCTAAAATTGTGGGAGCAGTTAACAGATACAATGTAACAGGTGAGGAGTATTATCTTCAGGTTGCAGCAAACTTCTGGGAAATGGTTGTGGAAAATCATACATATATCACGGGTGGCAACAGTGAATGGGAGCACTTTGGTGAGCCGAAGGTCCTTGATGCAGAACGAACAAATTGCAATTGTGAAACCTGTAATACATATAATATGCTTAAGCTTACACGGGAGCTTTTCAAGGCAACAGGGGATAAGAGGTATAGTGATTATTACGAAAGTACGTTTATAAATGCAATTCTTTCATCACAAAACCCTGAAACAGGTATGACAACATATTTTCAACCAATGGCAACAGGATTTTTCAAGGTTTATAGTAGTCCGACTGACCATTTCTGGTGTTGTACCGGTTCGGGAATGGAAAATTTCTCAAAACTCGGTGACAGTATTTATTTCCATGGTGCTGACAGTATTTTTGTGAACCGTTATACATCTTCAGCGGTTGTCTGGGAAGAAAAAGGTCTCAAAATTACACAAAACGCAGATTTACCAAAGGTTACATTTTCCATAAACGGCTCTGCAGATGCAAAAATCCTTCTCAAAGTTCCTGATTGGTGCGAAGGAAAACCTGAGGTTGTTATTAATGGAAAAAAGGAATTTGTTATAGTTAAGGATGGAATTATCACCCTTGATAAAAAATGGAATGACGGGGATACAATCGAGTACAAAATGAATATGAAGGTTACTGTTCATCCGCTTCCTGATAATGAAAATACAGTTGCATTCAAATACGGGCCATGGGTACTTAGTGCAAATATGGGTAATCTCAATATGCATACAAGTACAACAGGGGTTAATGTTACTGTGCCTTTATGGGATTCAGCTTTGAGTGATATTCTCATTGTTGAAAGTGGTACAGTCAGCAAATGGCTTCGTAATATTGATAAAAATCTCGTGAAGAATAGCGATAGCCTTGAATTCCATCTTAAAGGTACAAATCAAAACCTTGTTTTCACTCCTCATTATAAGCAACACACAAATCGTTATGGAATTTATTTCACTGTTACAGACAGTAAAACGAAATTACCTGAAAATGAAAGTGATAAATATATTGTGATAGATTCGTTGCCTGTTGGTAATGACCAATATGAATTTTCACATAATCTCAAATCGGAAAATTCTACTTCAGGAAATTACAAGGGACTTATGTTCCGTGATGCAACATCCGAGGGCTGGTTCAGTTACGATATGGCAGTAGATAATACTACTACAAATTATATCAAGGTTAAATATTATAGCGGTGATGTGGGAAGAAGATTTAAAATCTTTATTGATGGTGAGCTTTTTAAGAATGTCACCTTGGAAGACCCATATCCTAATAATTTTTATGATGTCTACTATGAAATTCCACAGGAATTGATAGGGGAGAAAGATAAAATAACTATAAAATTCCAAGCAGAAAAAGATAGTTTCGCAGGTGGAATTTTTGATAAGTTAAGCATTGTGAAAGAGAAGTAATCAACGACGTGTTGACTTTTAATTTCTTCTGTGATTTAATAAAGAAAAAGGAAAGAAGTGGAAAATATGAAAAAAGTAATTGCAATTGCTCTCTGTTTAGTAATGCTGATGTGCTCATTTAGCATTTCTGCTTTTGCAGAGTCGGAAGATTTGTTTTACCTAGTACTTGGTGACTCAATCGCTTATGGTTCAGGCATCTCAAATTCTAAAGCGGCTTGTTATGGTAAGATTGTAGCTGACACTAATGGTTATGAGTATGCTAACCATTCAGTACCGGGTCATACAACATCAAATCTCATAAATCGTTTGTCTAATGAAAATGTTATTGAAGACCTTAAAAAGGCAGATATTATCAGTATTTCAATTGGTGGTAACGATTTCCTTATGAACAATCTTATCGGGCTTATGTATGATTCTATTGTAAAAGGTGACCATACACAGTTTGACGAAATTTCAGACGGAGTTTATGCAAATCTTTGTGAAATCGTGGATATTATAAACGAGCATAACGAAGATGCCGTTATACTTATGCAGACTCTTTATAATCCTCAGTCAGGTTATCTCAGAGCACCTTATCAAGAGGGAGCAGACAGAATTAATGCTGCCATAGCACGTTATGATGCAGACCATCCTGGGGAAATTGTGATTGTTGATGTAGGTACAGCTTTGGGTGACGATATGGAAAATTATGCGTCTGATTATATACACCCAAGCAAAAAAGGTAACGAAATAATTGCAAATAAAGTTCTTGAAAAACTTTATGAACTGGGACTTGGTGATAACACAGAGCCCGTTATTACAGAACCGGGTATTGATATACAAATTCCTGCAAGTATGACAATGATGCTTGATGTGATAGGAGCCATCTTCCACGTGCTTTCAGTAATCAATACTGTATTATCAATATTCTTTTGATTAGTTTATATATGAAAACACCCCACAGGGAAGGTTTAAGCCAACTCTGTGGGGTGATTTTATTTTTTACTTTTCATTCTGATTAAATCTCTGTAACTGATGAGTTCAACTCCGTGAGCATTAAGAATTTTTTCTGTTTCCGGGTCTTTCATTAGTTGGTATTCCCATACACGCTGTTGCCAGAGAGGAACAATTGACTTCAATTCATCTGTTTCAAGTGCAGGATGTACATAAGTTTCTGTAATTCCTTCCGGAAGGTCGCACCAGATTTCGAGAATTCTCTTTTTATAGTTTTCATAAGAATCAATCGGCATAACATCCCAATCAGGGAAAAGAAGGAAGTCAGGCATTATAACATTGTACTGTTTTCCCCACTTCTTTGAAAGGAGAGTAGAAGCCTGATATGCAAAATATGGTGTACCACGAGGGCAAGCACGCTTATCGTGACCGGTGTACATACGGAAAGCATAGCCATAGTCACCACAGACACGAAGTGTCATTTTAAGAAGTGAAAATCTCCCTGTAAGATGTCCGTAAAGTGAGCCCATATGATTGTCAACGTGGGAAGGCTTCATACCCATAGCATGAGCCAAGTCAATCTGTGCTCTGATTTCTTTTTCAATTTCATCGTATTTACCATATCTGTCAGCATCTTCACCTGATGCCCACATATATCCCTCTTTATCATGAAGACTTGGACCGTTTGTCAAAGACTTCCAACGATATTCGTGCCATTCAGAAGTTGTTGTAAGATGAACACCAATTGCATATTGAGGGTTATCAATAGAGAATTGAACTGCTTCCTTTGCAGCTGGGCAAGTCATCATAATTGTTGAAGACTTAAGTCTTCCTGACTTAAACAAATCAAATATAGCTTCATTTGCACTTTGGCACATACCAAAGTCATCTGCATTTACTAATAGGTATTTTCCCATAATTTTCTCCTCCAAATATTAATGGACTAAACACATGTATTTATAGTACAACAAAATAAAAAAATATTCAATAACAAACAGTGAAAAAGATTGAAAAAATAAGAGAGAAACTATATAAAAAAGAACAAACCTGACTTTACATCAGATTTGTTCTCTGTATGTTATTGAATATTTAACTGACTTATATATTCAACAAGATATTTTATTGCTCTGAGAATCCATTTAATAATGATGATTACATCATCTGCACCAAAATCATTAAAATCGATTGTTTCGTCAGTAACATCCGGCTCTGTTGTTGATTCTGTTGTGCCTGCATTCGGGTCAGTTGATGGTTGTGTAGATGTTTCAGGGAAAACAGGACCGGAAGGGTCAGTAGGCTCTATAGGAGCTCCTGAATTATCTGAAACAACAGTAATATCAATTGATGTACTATCAAGCTCTTCGTTTGTTACAGAGTCAACAAGAAGAACTGTAAATGTAATTTGGCCTTCTGCAACACCTTTGATTGTAACAGGAATATGTTCTCTGTCCCAAGCTCCCCATGCAATTGAAATAACATCTTTTTCAGTGATTTTATAAAGAGCCTTTATTCCGCCTGAATAATAGCCTGTGTAGTTGAAGATTGCTGTAGCAGATTCACCCTTTTTGATTGTCATCGCTGTCTTTGAAACTGAAAGGTCAATGCCGGATGGATTGTTTTCAGCCGGAGCAGAAGTTCCGCTTAATACAAAGTCATAATTACCTGTATTACCGGAAGAACCATTTACAACAAAGTAATATGTACCTGCAGTTAATGAAAAACTTGCCTTGTATGTGCTTTGTGTATCTACGCCACCATTGTGTGATGTGCTATTTTTCCAAGCAGTTGAACCGTCAGCACGGTAAACATATAAAGTAATGTTTTTAATATTGTGTGTAAATGTAAGTGCTACATTGCCAGATGAAACAGCAAATTTATAGTAATCATACTTGTCGTTTCTTGCAATCTGTCCTTTGTACGTTCTGTTGATTGTTGCAGAATCTGCATCAGCAATAGAATTGTTGTTACCTTGATTTGGCTCAATATAAGTTTCATTTGACTGTTTAAGTGTAAGATTGAAAGAATAGTTACCTTCAGGAGAAGCACTCTTATTGTAGATTGAAAGATAGTAACTACCGTAAGTTAAATCAATGTTTTCCACATAAGTGATTTTATCAGCATCACTTTCTTTTTGAAGTAAACCGCTTGACCATACAGTTTTACCGTCTTCATCGTACATAAAGAGATAAAGATAATCAACAGGTGAGTTTATCTGAAGTCTTACTCTGCCTGATGAAATAATTGAGAAAGCATAAAAATTTTTTGTACTTGCAGAATTAAATGTGTCACTGTAAGTGGTGTTTAAACTGATGTTTGTTGCTGCTGCAATTGAATCTCCAGCTGCAATAGATAAAATACTAAAGCAAGAGAAAATCATAACTACAGCTAAAATTACGGATAAAATCTTTTTCATTGTAATTCTCCTTTATCAGATATCTCTATAATTTGGCCTTGGAAAATCTGATTGATTAGCTTCAAAGCCATAGAATTATAATATACATTTCATTATATCCCAAACATTTTTACCAGTCAATAATTCTACATTTATTTTTGCAAATAATGCAGAATATTTGCAATGACACGAAAAGTATCGCAGATGTTACCTTAGGTTTCTTTATTTTTTATTGCTTTACTGATAAATTGAACTTAATAACAATAAAGGAGTTGCAATAAAATGAAAAACGTAGGAAACAAATCACTTTTTAAGGGACTAATATGGCTAACAGGCTTTATAATCTGGACAATCCTGATTCAGGTGGTTGATGTTAAGCCGTCGGGACAAAAAGGCACCAATATTGGTTTTGCAACAATAAATATATGGTTTCACTCATTGACAGGTACGAATATGACACTATACAATATTACGGATTGGTTAGGACTCGTGCCGATTTTTGTTTGCTTTATATTTGCAGGGTTGGGAATGATGCAGGTAATAAAGAGAAAAAGTCTCTTTAAGGTGGATTGCGATATTGCTCTTTTAGGTGTATATTATGTTGTGGTAATATTCGGTTATCTTATTTTTGAAATGATTCCAATAAATTACAGACCAATTCTTATTAATGGTTTTATGGAGGCATCATATCCGTCATCAACCACACTTTTAGTTTTAAGTGTTATGCCCACATTGATTTTTCAGACTAATCGCAGAGTGAAAAATAATATTGTAAAAAAGGTTATAAGTTTTCTCACAATAGCCTTTGCTTTATTTATGGTGATTGGAAGATTGGTTTCAGGTGTGCATTGGCTTACGGACATTATTGGTTCATTGTTACTGAGTATGGGATTGTTCTGTGTGTATAAAGCGGTAGTTTTGTTAAGTACTAAAAAAGGAAAGTAATTTGGAGGCTTTACTATGGAATTTCATGAAAAACTTCAGGAATTAAGAAAAAGCAAAGGACTTACACAGGAAGAATTAGCAGAGGCTATATGTGTGTCCAGAACTGCCGTTTCCAAATGGGAGTCAGGCAGAGGATATCCAAGCATTGACTCATTAAAAGAAATATCAACTTATTTTTCTGTAACAATTGATGATTTACTGTCGGGAAAAAAGTTGCTCTCACTTGCAGAAAAAGAGAATAAATCCAACATCAGAAATATTTGTGGTTTGTTATTTGGTTTAGTGGATATCTGTTCATTTATACTTATTGTTTTGCCACTTTATCCGAATATAATTGACGGATATGTATATTCTGTTAACCTTTTTTCTTATACAGAGGCTTCGTTGTGGATTCGTATAGCTTATTGGAGTTTTTTTATATCACTTATTTTATTTGGATTTGTAAAAATTCTTCTTGTTAAAATAAAGCCGGAAAAGGATTATAGCTTTATGACCAATATTTCAATGGTGCTTAATATTTTACTGGTGGTTTTTCTTGCTTTAACAAAGGAGACTTATGCTATAATCGTAGCTTTTGTACTGTTGGTTATAAAAACTGTTTTGGTTTTAAAAATAGTAAAGGCAAGTAAGCAATAATAGAATAAAAGTTGTATTGATAGGTGAACTTTTTTGTGGTACAATTATTTGTATCAAGGGGTGAGGGTATGACAATAAAACTGTTTGTACAGGCAGTAACCAAATTTTTATCAGGAATTCTTTTAATTGGATTATTGATATTTTTACCTGCGGGAACCTTGTCGTTTTTTAACGGATGGTTATTTTTGGCACTTTTATTTGTGCCAATGTTTTTAGCAGGATTTGTGATGATGCTCAAAAATCCTGAACTTTTAAAAAGTCGACTTGATGCAAAGGAAAAGCAAAAAGAACAGGACTTGGTAGTAAAGTTAAGTGGTCTTATGTTCCTTGCGGGATTTATTGTGGCAGGTCTCGGTTTTCGTTTTAATTGGTACTCCTTGCCTAAAGGCGTTGTAATAGTGGCATCAGTTATATTTATAATTGCATATATTCTTTATGCAGAGGTGTTGAGAGAAAACACATATCTTAGTCGCACCATTCAGGTACAGGAAAATCAGAAAGTGATTGACACAGGACTGTATGGACTTGTAAGACATCCTATGTACAGTGCAACATTACTCTTATTTTTATCAATGCCACTTGTATTGGGTTCAATATATTCATTTTGTATTTTTCTTGTATATCCGTTTATAATTGCAAAAAGAATAAAACACGAGGAAGAATTACTGGAAAAAGAATTGATAGGTTATTCTGAATATAAAGAAAAAGTAAAATATAGATTGATACCATTTATATGGTAAATCAGAAAATTTGTCTTGCGAGGTGAGAGTAGTGAACAGAAAAATTGATGGCACATTCTTTGAGTTTCATCACCATAACACTCCTGAAGGAAAATACTGGAATCCGACTATTGACCGGTTTACGGGGGCAGAATGGCGTGAAAAAGTTCGTGAAATAGCGTCCCTTGGAATGGAATATATTGTTGTTATGGCAACTGCACTTTATGAAAAATGCTATTTTAAATCATCGGTTTTTCCTTTTGCAGACATCCCTTGTGCTGACCCTATTGAAGAATTGCTTTGCGAAGCAGATGCTTGTGGCGTGAAGGTTTTTCTCGGTAATGGCTTTTATGGTGATTGGCGAAAGGCGAATTATAATATTACAAGTAAAGAGGTTATTGACCGTTCATTCAGGGCAATGGAAGAGATAGCAGAGCTTTATGCTCATCACCAAAGCTTTTACGGTTGGTATTTTCCTGATGAAACCTGTATAATTCTAAAATACTCAAAGGATTTTATGAAATATGTAAACTTATGCTCTTCACGATGTCATAAGTTAACACCTGACAAAAAGACCTTGATTGCTCCTTACGGAACAAATCTTGCTTTTGCAGGTAATCGCTTTATCCGTCAGTTGACAGAGCTTGATGTGGATTTTATTGCATATCAGGATGAGGTTGGAGTCAGAAAAACAAAAGTTGACCGCACAAAACG
>JAZSHP010000124.1:0-8127 GCA_045533355.1 Candidatus Fimenecus sp. | reverse complement strand
TAAGTTCCCACAAGTTCCACTAACTTCTGAGAAGTTCAACTGATTCGAAATCACTCGAAATCATTCGAAATATTGTGCCGTTCTGACCTTTCGAACAGCTCTTGCCCCCGATAAAATAAGGGTTTTTGAAAAATTGACAATTTAATAATTTTGCTTGTTCTCTCCTGCAGTTCTCTCCTTTTTCCAAGAACTACAGAGAGTGAATATAAATCCGGACAGGTATCGAAGTGGTCATAACGGGGCTGACTCGAAATGTAGTGAAGTTAGAGGAAGTCCCAACCGCTACAAACCCTGATTTTACGGGACTTTTCTGAAAATTTAATATCGTTGTTTTTAGCTGTTCCCAAAGGTTGTTCCCAAAGATTTGCAACCTTTGGAGAACTCTTAAACATATATGGAGTGGTATCGAAGTGGTCATAACGGGACTGACTCGAAATCAGTTGACGGGCAACCGTCCGTGGGTTCGAATCCCACCCACTCCGCCATTTTACGAGGTTTTTGCCAAGTGCAAGAACCTCGTTTTTCTTTGGGAACTCACCAAAAGCCTTTGGGAACTCATAAATTTACAACTCCTGCAAGAGTGTTAAGTGACGAGAATTTTGAATTTGCATCTAAATGGGAATATGTATTTGCCGTTGTAGAAAAATCGCTATGTCCGAGCCATACCTGAATATCTTTTAATGTTACACCGTTAGTTTTACCTTTGTTGAGCAATAACGATGCACAAGTATGTCGGAGATCGTGATAGCGTATCACACGCAGCTCGTTCTTCTTTAACAAATGCTTGAAAGCTGATGTAATATAATTTGGAAGAATAAGTCCTCCAAGTTCATCTACCATTACATAGCCTGCCCACTCTTTACTGTATGAACGCTTGAACTTTTTTTGATATGCTTCTTGTTGTGCTTTGATTTCTAACAAGCGTTTCTTTATACCCGCATCAAGTGGTAAGGCTCTTAAACTTGACTTTGTTTTAGCTCTGTCTTTTGCGACAATTTTTAATTTGCCATCAATCCTCGGTGTTGTAACCGTGTGATTGATATAAAAAACATCATTTTCAAAATCAATAGCACTCCATCTCAATCCTACAACCTCACTTCGGCGTAGTCCGTAGAAGCCACCCATAAGAACCGGAACTTCAAGATGTGTTCCTTTTGTCAGCTCTATTACTTTACTCAATTCATCAGCAGTATAGAATTTTCCAATAAATTGATTCTTTTCAGGCTTATCCACTTCTTCAATGGGATTTTCTTTAATAAACCCATTTTTTCTTGCATAGCAAAGCGACAAGCGTATGATTGCATGATAGTGAATTACTGTGTTTGCCGTTACTCGTTCAAGTTGAACATCGTAGAAATCTTGAATATCTCTTGCCGTTAAATCTTTAAGGGTTATTCCCATTTCACGGAAATAAGGTCCAACGGGACTTTTTACATTATTTACATAGGAAGAATAAGTTGTATCTTCAATCTGTTTCTTGCCTTTTCGTGTATATGGTAAATATAATTCGAGATAGTCAGCAAACAGAAGATTTGCAACCTGTTCCTTAGACAAGTCCTCCAATGTAATTTTTGAAAGTATTTCTTTTGGGATTTCAGCTTGAGCAACGGTTTCTTCTACAACAGTTGTTATCGTGCGAATTTCAGACATCTGCTGAACCTTATCACCAAGTAGGTATAAATCTTCATCAGGTATCTCAAAGTCCATTAAAAACTGTTCTGAAATGCCTTTTGCCTTCATCTTATTACCACGAACAGTAAGTTTTGTCGGAATCCATTTTTCTCTCCTGACTCCTGCTACATTCTTATAAATCAGAACGGCATAGTAATATCCCTTTTTCTCTCTTAAATATACTTTAACATCAATATCAAGATTGACTTTTGTGTGCTTAATCATAGTGTTACCTCCTTATTAACTTCTTACCTCCTTCTTTGAGAAATAATTTAACACCTACTATTGACAATAATATTTTATCAATAACAGGTGTTTTCGTCAAAAAAATCAGTTAGCTTTCATTAAATAGTCAATAATATCTACTTTGGTTATGCGATATTCTCGTCCAACCTTGACACTTCCGATTCTACCTTCTCTTAACATTTTATATCCGGTCTTTGTACTCATACCGCCCAATGCTTCGCACATTTGTTCAATCTTGAGTACATCAGGATATTTTTTCAACATTTTAGCATAATCGCTTCGTTTTCTTTTTTCTGCAGTCATATCAGTACACCTCCAAATATAAAATCTATGCCTTAATAGCATAAGTAAAGGGACTGACAATCTATATGAGTCGTAATATAATCGGTGCATACTACTCTGAGGAGGGATATATCAGTCCCCTTAATTATGCTATCAAAACTAAAAAACAATACGGATGGCAGCTTGCGTAACTGCTCCATAGGAATTTCACCTTCCCGGCTCCGCCCGGACTACACTCATTGCCTGCGACGCATTCCACGCTCGGACTGTGACTATGTAGAAGTATCATTATCCCGACATACCATCTTCGCCACAAGATAGCAATTCTCTTTTACAATGCAAGTATTTATCGCTCGGATAAGCTCACTTTATAGAAAGAAGGTTAAAGTAAAGCTCAACACTTATCGTCTTGGCGTACTCATTGTCCGGCTACGATATATCGGAATGTATCCGTTTGTTACTATACTGCGAACCGTTATCTTGAACGCTTTCTTTTTCAAGGTACGAGTGAAAGGAATTATACTTCGGTTGATGGCATGGCATACTTATGTAGAATATTTTGCAATAGTCTTGCATCTGCAGCGTTTGATGTTTTTACAAGTTGCTCTAACAACTCCTTCTCATCAGTTGACAGATGTAGTTTCAAATCGCTTTTGTATCCTTTCAAAAGAAATACTCCGCCATACTTTCCGCTTCGTGTATATATAGGTGCATATCGGCTTAAAGCTTCTAAATCTCTACAAATAGTATTTTCCGAAACAGAGAAATATCTTTGCAAAGTAGGAATAGTTGTTTCTTTGATATTCAATATCAAAAATAACAGTTCCATTCGTCTTTCAAATGTTCCTGATTTAACTGCCATAGCCGATGCACCTCCTTTCAACTCTCATTGTAAAGGTATAACCCCCCATTATTCGGGTGGTTTGTAAAAATTTTTTCAAAAAAGTTTTCGACATATTTTGACCTCCGATTTTCAAATTGATTTATGAAAGCTCGGATAGTCGGTGGTGCTCTGCAAGAAAGCTCAATAAAGGCATAGAAAACAAAACAGCCAAAACACACCCTATAAAAGAGTAATGTCTTGGCTGCACGGTATGAGTGACCTCCATAATCGTCATCAGATGACTTCTTATGGCTTGTCCTATTATGAGCAATGATTCTGTGATTTGTAAAAATTGGGATGACTAAATAAAGCATATTTCACTCCTACCGCACGGCAATCCGCCGTTGCAAGGAGCGAATTGAACCTAAAATGCGGGCGAAATTGCCACGCCAAAAACTTTATTATTCGTTTGTATTGATTGTCCGCAACATTCTTCAGCATCAATGTTCATTTGTTTCACCCCATTTCCAAAAATTGACAATAGTCGATTAAAAAAAATAAATATCGTTAAATTTCGCATAAAAAGAAACCGCTTGAGGTCCTTAATAACCCCAAGCGGTTTTCTTCAACATTCTATATATTAACTTATAATGCAACAGATAAATCATAAAACCCACTCCATTCTTTTGTTTTTATCAGCATTACAATAAAATTGACCGTTATCTTCTTATATAGATGAATTGTACCATTTTTCGATAGAGAAGTCTGTCGAAGATTGGAATGTGAGTTGAAGTTTTTATCGTCTTATTTTGAGTGATTATCTTATAAAAACAGAGAAAAATATAAATAGATACAAAAAAATACAGAATACGATAAGGTATTCTGTATGATTACAAAGTAGCTTGTCGAACGATTTTGGGTATAAAAAACCCGTTGGCTGCATACCAACGGGCAAAAAATTATATATTTGTTATTTACTCCAAAGCACGGTTTCTGTTCCATCATCTTCTACATATACAATTTTATTGATTTCCTTAAATTCAAGGCTATTCATAGTCTTTTGATAGCTTTCTGCTTTGTTATTAAGTAGTGTTGTTTTGAAAGCTGATATATAAATTGTATCGCCTTTGGTTTCCTGTTTTATTGTTCTTAAAAAGTATTCCGAACTAACAGAAATAACAGTAGCATATTTGCATTTCTTTATTGTATCATTTGTCAGTATAACTTTGCCAAGTTCAGGTATATTTACATCTATTTTTTCAGAGTTATCAGTTTCATCTGAAAAGATAGTAACGGATTCAGAATTAGGAGCGTTGTCTGCCGGATTTTCTATAAGCTCCGTTAATGAATAAACTTCAGCAGATATTGAAACTTCTTGTGGGTGAATTTCTTTGAGAGCAACATTAAACAAGAGGTTAAAGCCAACTATAAAAACTAATACTGCTGCCACAGCACATAAAACTATGTTTCTAATTTTCTTATTGATTTTTGATTTTACATTCCTCAAGCTATTAGCCATTTTCATATCCTCCGAATTGTCATTTTCTTTTGCTACAAACCCGTCCGTAGATTTCATAGCTTCGTAGTAGTTCCTGCATTTTTCACATTCTGATAAATGATTTTCTACCGCCTGTTTGCTTTCTTCGTTGCAAACATCATCAATGTATAATGGCAGAAGATCTCTAATAATTCCACAAGGATAAGTCATTGTAATTCCTCCTTTATCAAGATTTTAGCTCTGTAATAAGTAACTCTTGCCCAACTTTCAGTTTTGCTGAATAACGCTCCGATTTGAGCGAATGACAGTTCTCCGAAAGTTCGCAACCAAAACACTTCCTTATACGGTTCATTCAGTTTGTGTAAGACTTTATGGATTGCATAAGCAGTTTCTTTATCCGAAAATTGTTCCTCGATATTCTCGTCTGAAATAATTATTTCAAGAGGATAGTCAACTTGTCCATTATGTTTTTTTGTATAGCTATAAAAAGTGTTTTTTGCAATCTTACATAGCCAAGTGCTGAGTTTACAATTCCCTTTGAAGCTATCAATATTTTTAAGAGCTTTGAAAAATGCTTCTTGTGTAATTTCCTCTGCCAATGCAGGATTTTGACATAGGCTTAACACAAATTTATATACTTCCGAGAAGTATTCGGAATATATTTTATCAAAGTCTTGCACAATCTCACCTCCTTGTCAACTATTAGACTTCTATAATGACAATTCGTTACAAACTTTTTTGAAAAAATTCAGGAGCATAACAAAATTATGCCCCTAAACCGTTACGACCTTTTTCGATATATCCAATAGCAAATCCAATAAACTATTACAAGAACAAATTGAGAATATCCAATCACTTTTGCAACATCGGGCATATCAATTAGTGCTGTAACAATTACAACAGAACAACTGATTAAAAGGTATATAGAAAATGTTGCACTTTTCGCCTTTTGAATAATTGATAAGTTTCTTTCATCAGTTTCATTGATTTTTTGTTTTTTGATACTATCCTCATTTTTAGTAATTTTCAAATATTGTATAATGCGTGCAACACCGACCATTGCTAATGCAAAGCCAAAAGCTGAAATATATTCATTTTCAGATTTGGTTGCAGTTACCCCAATAATCATTATTGCACCAAGCACAATACAGATAATGCCATAATATAATCTTGATTTAAGTTTCTTTTTGTAATCCATAGTTTAATCCTCCTCAAAAACAAATAAATCCTCGATTTGTACATCAAAATATTTTGCTAACTTAAAAGCAAGCTGAAGCGAAGCTATATACTTCCCGTTCTCAAGAGATATGATAGTTTGTCTTGTAACATCAACAGCTTTTGCCAAATCGTCCTGTGTTAATTTTCTTTCTTTTCGGTATTCTTTTATTTTGTTCTTCACATAGTTCCACCTCACTTAAAAATGTATAGCCGACTTTACATTTTCATTATAGCATCATATTTTCAAAATGTCAAGTACATTTTACATTTTTATATAAAAAAAGACAGCCTACCACTCCGAAAAGTGATAGGCTATGCTTTTATTTATCCGCTATGTGAATATCCATATCCGTACTACCGATATATACATCACGGTTTCCGTCAAGGGTATGGTATTTGATTATGGTGTAGTCGGGGTATTTATAAACTTGACTACCGCCGTCTTTATATACCAATTCTTCAAGCTCACCATCAGCTACATCTTGATTGCAATTAGCGATAATTCCGTCTAATGTTATTCTTCCATTTTCTAAAGCCGTTTCAAGGGGCATTGTAAAGCCTTTAATGGTTATCATTACTTTATCCAATCCGTAATAATAAAGGTTTTTGTCGCTGAAATGTCCGAATGAAATAAATCCGTCTGTATCTTCACTTAGAATCAGCCTTTTTTGCTTTTCAGTTGAAGGTTCTACTTCCAACTCAAATTCACGGAAGCCTTCAGTAGAAATGTCATCAGATTTAACAAGCTTCATTCCATCATTGGTTTCTTCAGGTTTGTCCTCAAAGTAGATAACAACCATTCGACCTTTTCCGTAAAAGTAATCATAATGGTCTGTGCCATATTCAACCTTTACTTTTTCTCCCATATCACCATCAGCTTTATCTTTAATAGGTTCGACAATCATATATGATGTTGTTTCTTCTAACACCTTGCCGACAAAGCTATTCTTATAGTTATTATTCACTTTTGGATTAGGAATGTATGTCTTTATCGTTAGTGCAAATATTCGCCACGCACCATTTACGAGAATTTCAACTGTATTTTCTTTGCCCGCTACTTTAATGTAGGGATAACCCACACCAAAATTTGATTGGTCATTCTTTGTCGGGAACTCTGTTCCGCTAACCTCAGATGTGATTTTACCATCATATTCATCTGTTGATGGTCTATCACTATCATCACCCGTGTTAGTATATAATTCACCGTCAATCATAACCATAAGTGGTAAATCGTATTTCACAGATTGATTTTCAAAAATGTCTTGCCAACATTCAGGTGTATCAGCACCTTTTGTATAGTATTGTTTTCCGTCCATTTCATAAATCCAAAGTCCGTTCTTAACGATTGTTCCATCTTCGTATTCAATTTGAACGCAATAGGCATCACTTCCGGGTTCGAGCTTGTCTTTTTCTACTTCCTTGTCGATTGTGAAGCTCTCTAACCAAGTGATTATTTCATCAAGATATTCTTCAGGAACTTCAACTTCTTCCAATGTTGTGTCATTGTAGAATAATATCCGCTTTATATTTTCCGTCTTGAAAAGCTGAACATTTTTATCTCCGTTTGTGTTGCTACAAGCCATCAAGCTAAAAACCATAACTAAAGATAAGATTACAGTTATAAACCTTTTCATATATTCACCGCCTTTATTCTGTTGTGGAAATATCAGGATCGGAACCGGGAAGCATTTCCTCCCAATAACCTCTGATTACTTGTTTTCCAAATATATATCCTCTGTATGAAGTAACTTTTCGGGGTTCAACCTCTGATACAAAGTTTCCTTCAATATCAAAAGAATAGCCAAGACCAACATATTTCCCGGAACCGCCGTCTTGCATTGATTCAGAGCAGATGCAAAACATTGGTTTGCGATAACTATGTACGAGCGAAAAATCAATAATACCGAGGGAAATCCATACTACAACTGCACAGATTATACCTATAATAACTCTTTTCTTTTTCATTGACATCCCTCCGAACACTATTTATCGGATTTGTCTGTAAAGCCTACAATGGCGGTTATTAAGCCGATTGCACCAATGCCCCATGTGATGTAAGCAAGGTGTCCGTTGTGCGATAATTCAAGGCAAATTGCGAATAGAATTATCGCAATACCTAAACCGATTTTCTTCATAAATTCTACCTCCTTATTTAGCAAAGGCATATTCGCCCATAAATAAGATCTCGCCATTTGCATTGTCTTTAATTACGAATGTAAAAGGCTTATTGAATTTTACTTCAATGGGTTCAGGAGGCATTGCCGAACCTGCCATGCCGAGTGCGGTTACTGCTGCAGCTTCAGTTCCTTCTTCATCAACCTTTATGTATGTCTTATGTATGCTCGAATCAATCCACATATTTCCGTTATCAAACATTTTCTCAAACTCT
>JAZSHP010000099.1:0-6992 GCA_045533355.1 Candidatus Fimenecus sp. | reverse complement strand
TGCAGAAAAGGTAGATGACTTTGTGTTTGAGTTAAAAGAAGATAAGGAATATGGTGGACTTCAATCTGATGTCATTACAAAAGATTTTATGTGGTATTGGCAACAATTAAACGAGCGTTTGTTTATGATGTTAAATTCATTACTTGAAAGAATTAGAAACCTTGCAGTTTTTGAAAAAATAAAGGAATTAAATATTTTCGATAGTGATATTTCAAAATTGCAAGAGCGAATATCTAAAGCAACAACAAAATCTGATTCAAATGATAAAGGTATTCCTAACATTGTACAACAAGCTCACGATGATTATGATGGTGATTAAAAATCTTCAATAAAATAAAGTAAAAGAGGCTGGCTCATTTTTAGTGAGTCAGTCTCTGCTTTGATTAAAAATTTAAACTTTCTACTTTATTGCAAGTCGAGTGAAGGTTGCGTCACAGTTGCTCGTTTGGTGATTGTTTTAAATTTTGTTTGAAATTATACTCTATTTTCAAGTGATTCGATAGATAAGCAATAAGCTTCGTGTGTCTAAATATAACTTCAGTTACCTGTTGTCTTTTATTCTCATATAACCTGCAACCGAGATTTTGGCAAAACAAAAGTTTTCAGGATTGTGCTATTCAATGATAGTAATGAAAGACTTTCCATATGATTTTTTATATATGAAATTCTTATCACAAACAAACTGAAAATTACGATTATTGTTATAGAGAAATATATATAAAGGAGGGGAATATAAGCAAAAAATAAATAGGTTGGTAATTAAAAAGGGAGGATATTATGAAAAAGAATTTTAAAAGATTATGTAAACTTTTATCAGTATTTCTTAGTGTCTTATTAGTGATTCAGATTGCACCAATGGAAATTATTGCAGATGCATATCATGAAGCAATCGCTAATGAAAATACGGATAATACTTTAGGTGTATCTTTAGATGACGTTGATACAGTTCAGCCTGAAGCAGAAGTCGTAGCTGAAGACAACTCGAAAAGAGAACAATATGTCAAACATTTTCGTATGAGCGATGGTTCATATAAAGCGGCTCAATATGATGTTCCGGTTCACTTTATGCAAGATAATGAGTGGACAGACTATGACAACACACTTGTAGAAGTTGATGCAGATAGCGAAGATGGTGAATCTGCAAACAACAAAGACCTTACAAATGTGTTGGCAGATTATTCCGTTCGTCTTTCAAAGAAAACAAATGGTAAAAAGTTTGTTCGAATGGAAAAGGATGGATATAAACTATCTTGGTATTATACAAAAGCTAATAAGGTTGATGCAAAGATAGTTGAAATTGTAAACGATGGTGATGACACAACTCTTGAAAAATTGTCTTCACAAGTGATTTATAAAAATGTATATAAAGATACAGATTTTGAGTATATTGTAAGTTCTGAAGGTCTTAAAGAAAATATAATTCTTAAAAATGATGACACTCAAACCGTATTTGAAGCAGAATATAAAGCAAACGGACTGACACCAGTTCAAGTTGATGATAAAACAATTGAGTTAAGAGCAGATGACAGTACAGTTGTTTATGTCATTTCTGCACCTTATATGACTGATGCGGATGGTGAGACATCAAACGGAATTGATTTATCAGTATCTAATATTAAGAATGATAAATTCACAGTTACAACAACTCTTGATGAAGATTGGCTTAATGAATCAAGCAGAGCATATCCTGTAACAGTTGACCCATACTTGAAAACAAGTCAAGATTGGGAAGATGCTGTATGCCATAGTGCATATATTGCTTCGTCTACACCTAATGCTTGTTATGGGCGAGGTGGTTCCAGTTATGAGGGCAGTCTTTATGTAGGAAACGCAATTGACAGAGGAAAAACAAGAAGTCTTATCAAGCTTACGAATTTACCTACATTAGGAGTGGCAGACAAGGTTGTTTATGCAGAAATGGCAGTTTGGGTGTATACTTGTTATCCCAAATTAATTATAAACTTGCATAATGTAACTTCATCTTGGAATCAGAGTACTGTTTGTTGGAACAGTAATGTGCAATATGATTCAACAATTACAGATTATCAAGAAGTTCAAGTAATTGAAAAAACTGATACGGATGCAGACCGTTGGCAGCAATTCGAAATTACTGACCTTGTACGTGGCTGGTATAGTGGTGAAATTGCAAATAATGGTGTTTTATTGCATTCAGAAAAAGAAACAAGTAGTTCTGCGGCTTGTGCATGGTTATTCTCAAGTGGATATACATCATATTCACAAGTAAGACCTGTATTTATTATTCATTACCGTAATATGTCCGGTTATGAAGATTATTGGTCATACACAGGTGTTTCTGCTGGTAGAAACGGCGCAGTAAGTATCAATAATTACAATGGTAATGCTGTTTTTTCACAACCAGTTACATTAGGTGATGGTGGAAATCTTATGCCTGTCAGCCTTTCGCTTGTATATAATTCAAATGGAGATTATGCCCCATATTCATTGTTTGGTGCAAAAATGCGTACAAATTTCCATCTTCACATTAAAAAAGAAGATAACGCTGACCTATATGATGCAGGTTACAGATATTACCTCACAGATGCTGATGGTACGAAACATTGGTTCTATTTTGAGAATTCCACAACGAAAACAGGTAAAGATGAGGATGGTTTAGGGTACACTCTAGATGTAATTGCTGCAGGTTCAGACACCAGTTGTACAGATGCCATTTTCCGTATTACGGATAAGGATAAGACAAAAATGTATTTTAACTCAGAGGCAAAACTTATCCAAATCACAAATACAAACGACATTTCTATAAAAGTAACTTATACAACTAACCCTACCTTGATTAAAACAATTATAGACGGTGCGGGACGAGTTTACACATTCGACTATGAAGATACTGCAAATCCTAGATATTGCACATCAATTACAGACCCATCAGGGCGTGAAACTTCGTTTGAATATACAAATGATTGCATGACAAAAATTACGTTCTCTGATGGCGAAGAATGTTTATTGAATTACAATAACAATTTATTATCACAAGTTACTGCTATCGATGGAACACGCACAAAAATTACATACGATATTACGGGACAAAAGAGAGTTTCTAATATTAATTGGGGAACAAGTGACACAAACTTGCTTGAGAGCTATTCATTTGAATACAAACAAAATGAAACAACGATTACAGAGCGTGTTTCAGCAGAAAAAAATAGAGAATACACATATCAATTCAATGACTTTGGTCAGACTACAGGTATTGTTTCAAATGAAGACGGTAAAGCACAGTATTTTGAATACGATGCACCTGCAGAAAAAGACAGTCCTAATGCTAATAAGCTTGTTTCCGAGTCAAAAGTAATTCATAGCGTAACAAACTATGTAGTGAATTCTGATGTTGAAGATGCTTTAAGTGGCACATACACTGTGTCAAAGTCGGATTCAACGGGAACGCCAACAATTACTCTTGACACAACGAAAGGTAATCTTACTAAAAACTCAATTAAGATATACAAACCTGCAGAAAACACAGGTTACGTGTATGCACTTCAGGAGTTTTCTAACCTTCCTGCAGGCATATATACATTCTCTTGCTATATAAACACTTATGGTGGAACAGCAACAGGTAAAGGTGTTCACGTAGGTTATAGAATTTTAGAAAATGGTGTGTTTACTGAGTCAGGTACTGCAGAAGAAATCTTGACAACTGACGGATGGGAACGAGTAAGCCTGACTTTTGATGTTGAAGACGGTGAGAGTGCACGAATTATAGTAGGATTCAGTAGTGATGCGCTCAATGGTGCCGGAACAGCCTGGTTTGACGATTTTCAGCTTGAAAAGAGTGCAGGACCAAGCAGTTATAATTTGCTTGATAACTCAGGCTTTACGAATGGCAAAAATGATTGGTCAAATTTGGCAACACTTAATACTTTAAATGACGACGAATTACCTGGATTTACAAAAGCCATTTCTAAAGTTGGGTCACCAACAGAACAATGGCTTGGGCTGTCACAGTACGTTTACCCAATCAACGGTAAAAAAGGTGATGTATTTAGTATAGGTTCTTGGATAAAAGCTGATTCAGCACCTATTAATGACCTTAAAAAGGATGATACATATAGTCCACGGTTTGCACTTGCATTGCATTTTTATAACAGTTCAGGTACATGTATAGGTACAGAAGAAGTTGCAGTAAATGATGATTTGAAAACATGGCAATTTGTTTCAGGTCGAGTAATTGCACCTGAAGATTACAGTTATTGCTGTTTTGAGCTGATTTATTACAGCAATGTCAATACTGTAATGATGACGGGTGGATTCTGTTACCGTGAGGAATTCGGTCAAACTTACGATTACGATGAAAACGGTAATGTGGTTTCGGTTGTTGACTTGTCGGAGTCAAAGTCAAGTTTCGCATTTAAGGGCGACCAAATGGCAAAAATGCTCAATCCGTCAGGTAGTGAGTATTTTTACTCTTATGACAATGATACGGACAATTTGTTGAATGCTGTTTCAACTGACGGTCAGCAGTATTCCTTTACTTATGACGACAAAGGTAATGTGACCTCCTCAAAAATCGAAGCAGATAAGCCGGCACAGACTATTGAAGCAGGTAAACATTATGTAATTCGTAATGCTGAATCGGGTAATGTAATAGATAACGGACAAACTGTAGGTAAAGTACATAACTGGCGATACAGAAAAGGTAATACCAATCAAATCTGGCTTGTTGAAGCAACAAGCGAAACAGATGTTTATTATCTTAAGAGTATAAAAGACAATGGTTATTATATGGCAGTTGAAAACAACTCATCTGCTAATAATGCAAGTGTTATAAGTACTGCAAACACACCATCAGGAAATGCATATAAATTCAAAATTCAGTCCAACGGTGACGGTACATTTACAATTCTTACAAAATCAAGTAGTTACTCAAAGTGTGTTGATGGTCAGCCGAATGAAAGTAAGGATTACAGCGATGAAGTCAAGATTTTACAATGCACCAAGAACACGGATGACGAAAGTCAGTGCTGGTATTTCTATCCTGATATTACAAGTGTAAGTGGTGCGACACAGCAGGATTATATTTCCACTTCTGCTACTTATACGGAAAACCAGAATTTTGTCAGTACAATGACTGACCAACGTGGAAACACGACAACATATAATTATGACCAGACTAAAGGTACATTGTCATCAGTTACAGACGCAAAAAACAACACAACAAGTTATGTTTATAACACAAATACAAATGCTTTACAGTCAGTAACAGCGGGCGATATGACTAACAGTTATGTTTATGATGATGACCGTTTAACTGAAATCAATGTGAATGGTGGTACTCGTTACAAGTTCATTTATGACGGTTTCGGAAGGACAACAGCAACAAAAGTTGGTAACTCAATTGGTTATCGTACCTTGTCCACACTTGAATATAGTGCAGCAGGTCAGTTGAATAAACAAATCTACGGTAACGGAGATTTTATAACATTCAGCTATGATAATCTTGACCGATTGACAGAAAAGAGTTATAATAACAGTAGTACAGACAAGATTCAGTATTTTTATGGTGCGGATGGCAATGTTGCGCAGACCATTGACTTTTCAACAAGCACCCGTACAAAATACGTTTATGACCTTGCCGGCAGGCTTGTAAGTGCGAGAGATTACACAAACGGAGCTTCCGAACATGAAGCTTTAAAATCTTTTGTGGAATACAATTATGCCGACAAGACAAATTACCTTACAGGCATTAAGCATTTTAATGCATTAGGTACTCAAAATATCGGCTACCGTTACGGTAATATGGCAAATGGCGAAATGCCTGACCAGATTTATGGTGTAACTTGGAACGGCAATGAACAAGTCGGTTATACTTATGACAGCTTGGGCAGGCTTACCAATAAAGCCATAGGTGGCGGTGTACTCGACACACCGTTCAACATAACATATTCATACTATGATGTTAATAATACAAAGACAACAACCTTGTTAAGCTCAATGGCAACAGATTGGTTGACTTATAACTACACTTATGACGAACTTGGCAATATTACAACCATAAGCATAAGCGGTGACGAAGTAAGTAGTTATGAGTATGATGAGTTAAATCAGCTTGTGCGTGAAAATTCATTTATTGAAGGTGTAACCTATACATACGAATATGTAAACGGTAATATTAAGTATAAGCACCAATATGCTTATACAACAGGCACACTCCCTGCAACTCCATTAAAGACTACTGAATATCACTATGGTGACAGTACATGGAGTGACGTGCTTACAAAAATTACCGAAACAACATATTCAAGTACAAACACATCAACCGCAAGCACCTACTCTGTAGGGGCGATTCACGAATCGCCCGTAAATAACACCTTCGCACAAACCCTTTTCGGTGAAAACTACAATTCAGTTGATTTAACCGAGAATGCCATCATAAATGTAGGGGACGACCTGGGCGTCCCGAATATGAACACATATTCATTAAATTCCAATTCAACAACACTTTATACATTCCAAAGTGACACAATCGGTAATATCACAAATATCGGTAATGTCACACTTGATTGGAACGGAAGAAGACTTGAAAGCATAAGTCAGTCAGGAACAGAACTGATTTCTTACGAATACAATATGGACGGTCAGCGAGTTAAAAAGACCGTCGATGGTGTAACAACAGAATATTTTTACAACGGCAGTATTCTCGCAGGACAGAGAACAGGCAACGAAACAATCGTATTTATGTATGATAATAACGGTGATGTATTCGGTTTTGAATACAACGGAACACCTTATTACTATGTAAAGAACGCACAAAATGATGTTATTCTGATTGTTGATGAAAACCATCAGCTAAAAGTTCTTTATCAGTACGATGCGTGGGGCAAGGTAATTGGGTGTCTTGATGCTACCGATTTCGGTCTTGCAAGTAAAAATCCAATAATGTACCGCAGTTATTATGTTGATTTAGAGATGGGTATGTTTATCTACTATCTCAATTCAAGATACTATGTGGCTGA
>JAZSHP010000118.1:0-34182 GCA_045533355.1 Candidatus Fimenecus sp. | reverse complement strand
TCCCATTGGTTTTCAGGAAGTTTGAGGTATTCGAAGTGTGATATTTGCTGCGGCTCCAGTATAACCATCAGGTCACGTGTGACAACGCCGATTTCTGTGTCTTCATCGTAGTCATTTACAGATATAATCTGTACTGCGTTTTTGTCTGAATCCATTGTGTAGATATCGTATGTTTCAACATCTTCATCAGCAACATGTCCGCCGATAATAAGCTCCTTTGTTTTATCATTGTTGATATCTATATATGAATAGCAGATTTCATAATCATCAACCTCATTGACCTTGTCAATAAGCTTATTGCTGAGAGTATTTTCATTGTCCTCTTCCCTCAACATTACAAGCTTATATTTTTCAACAATTTCGTTGTATGACTTAGGAAGTGAATTTTGTACTTTGCCAAAAACATATCCAAGAACACCGAAAAGTCCACTAAAAAGTGCTATAGCTACAACTACCGCAATGACCTCTTTAGATGAATATTTTTTATTTTCAGACTTATTTCCCTGTGGTTGATTATTAACAACAACCTGATTTGGTACACAATTAGGGCAAGTGCCTGTTGACTGATTAATTTGTGAGCCGCATTTGTCGCAGAATTGATTCATATTCCCCATCCTTTTCTTTCCAATTTATATTATCAATATATCATATACAATTTAAAATGGCAAGAAAAAAGGACGGGAAATCCCGTCCTTTTATAACTATTTGATTTTTTTAGATTTCACCAATCAAAGCAGTAATGTCAATTCCTCTTGGCTTTTTAATTTTTGAAGTATCAGCAGTTGCTTTAATTGACTTGATTTCTGTAATTACAGAAGATTTTTTGCCAATCTTTTCAATTCTTGCAAGACCGCCATCTGCATTGTAATAATACTTGACTGTTTCACCGTCAACAGAGTACACATCGCAGTTAAATTTCTTTCCGCTCAATGTAACTACACCTGATTCAACAAAAACATAGTTTTCCATCTCTTTATTGTCAAAAGTGCCATCTGCGAGGTCTTCAATAGACATATCGTCAACAACCATATAAGACTTTATAGATGGAATTTCACAATATGTGACACCATTAACTATAATCATATTAGCCTTGATAACTTTTCCTGCCTCAAAAGGTACTGCAGTTTCAATATAAGCACCATTACCATTTCTTATATAAGTAAACGGATACTCCATAGGGTCGTTGCCAAGCTCCTTAATAGAGGCTTTGATTGTGAAAATATTCTTACTAACAATGTTCATATAATTGTTAAGACGCTTCTGAGCTTCTGCCTTACCAGTATTTGGAGCAACTGTAACAAGTGGCTGTTCAACAAGCTCATCTGACATCTGGAAATTTTCCTCATCATCTGCATTCTCAAAAACCTTATCAGGATTAGAAACAATGCCTTCAAGTTCGTTTTCAATACTTATAGCTTCACTGTTATTTTCAATTTTTTCAATTACACTTTCATCTTCAATGTATGTTTTATTACCGTTGTCGTCAGTAGTGTAATACTTACCTTCATCATCAACCTGTACGTATTGAGTATTACCCTCTTCATCTAAATAATAAAGTGACTCACTCTCACCTTTTTTACAGGATGCAAAGCTGAGCAACACAATTACAAGTGCAATAATTACAGCAATAATCTTCTTATTCATATGATACCTCCATAAGAAATTTCTTATTGTGATTCATTATACAATATTTTTCCAAGATAAACAAGACTATTTTTAAATTTAAAAATTTGGCAATAAATCATATATTTTCCTGTAACATTTATATCGTTAATTATTATAATATACAAATATAAATTTTGTATGTAAATCGTGTTGACGAATTTTAGTTTTTGTGTTAGAATTTTAAAAGCAAAATTAAGGAGTGAGCAAATTGTCAGGCAAGATTAAGATGTTGATTAACAAAACAACTCAGACTGATGGTATTGCTATTTCTTCTTTTAATATTTGTCAAAGCACTCCTATTTCTATCGGATGTGCTTCTTTAATTTTTGTTTTTTAAACGACGGTTTTCCCGTCGTTATTTTTTTGTGTTTTTTCAATTTTTAATATTGAATAATACAATATTATATAGTATAATAATTAGTTGAAATAAATGGAAAGGCTGGTGTGAATTTTGAAAGCGTATTTAATGCTTGAAAACGGAGCTGTTTTTGAAGGACAGGCTGCCGGAAAATTCAAAGAAACTGTATGTGAAGTAATCTTCAACACATCAATGACCGGATATGTTGAGATGCTCTCTGACCCATCAAACGCAGGTTTGGGTGTTGTTATGACCTACCCTCTTATCGGCAACTATGGTGTTTGTCTTGAGGATATGGAAAGTGACAAGCTCTACCCTGCTGCAATTTTAGTTCACGAACTTTGTGATACTCCTTCTAACTTCAGATGTGAAATGACTCTTGAAGAGTTCCTTATTAAACACGATATTCCTTGTGTTACAGGACTTGACAATCGTGCAATCGTTATGAACGTCCGTGAAAATGGTGCTATGAAAGCTATTGTCACAGATGATGTTTCAGATAAGGATGCTCTTCTTAACAAAATCAAGTCATTTGAACTCAAGAATGACTACAATGGTGTTAATGAAGTTGTTTCTGAAGATGGTGTTAAGGTTGCATTTGTTGACCTTGGTGCAAGAAAGAGCTTTGTTAAGGCTTTCAGTGACCGCGGATATGCTGTTACTAAATTCGGTACACTCAATGCAGAAGAAATTCTTGCAGGTGGATTCGAAGGCGTTGTAATTTCAAACGGTGTTGAAGAATTGGGTGCTTTCGGGGATACAATCGAAGAAATCAAAAAGCTTATGGCTCAGAATATGCCAATTTTTGCAATCGGTCTCGGTCACCAGCTCGTTGCCCTTGCAAATGGTGGTAAGGTAGAAAAAATGCTTCACGGTCATAGAGGTTGCAACTACCCTGTAAGATTTAACGACAAAGACAAGACATATATTACGGCACATAACCATGGTTTTGCAGTTACAGAAGTTCCTGCAAACGCAGATGTGCTTTGCGTAAATGTTAATGACAAGACAATTGAAGGACTTAAGTATCAGGACAAGCCTGTTATGACAGTGCAGTTCATTCCTGACACAGTTAAAGGTCCTAACACTGCTTTCTTGTTTGAAGATTTTAAAAATTTGATTAAGGAGGGCAAATAAAATGTTGGATAAAAGCATTAAAAAAGTAATGGTTATCGGCTCTGGTCCAATTATTATCGGTCAGGCTGCTGAATTTGACTATGCCGGTACTCAGGCTTGTCGCTCTCTTAAAGAAGAAGGCGTTGAGGTTGTTCTTGTAAACTCTAACCCTGCGACTATCATGACTGATGGTGATATTGCAGATAAGGTTTATATTGAACCTCTCACAATTCCTACACTTACAAAGATTATTGAAAAAGAAAAGCCGGACTCACTCCTCCCTTCTCTCGGTGGCCAGACAGGTCTTAACCTTGCTATGGAACTTAATGAGTTAGGTATTCTTAAAGAAAATAATGTTCGTCTTATCGGTATCAATGCCGAATCAATCAAAAAGGCTGAAGACAGACAGGAATTCAAGGATACAATGGAAGCAATCGGCGAACCTTGTATTGAATCTCTTGTTGTTGAAACAGTTGAGGATGCTCTTGACTTCTCTGCTAAGATTGGTTATCCGGTTATCGTTCGTCCTGCATACACACTTGGTGGTACAGGCGGTGGTATCGCTTATGACGAAAAGCAATTGTTTGAAATCGCATCAAACGGTATTCGTCTTTCACGTGTAAATCAGGTTCTTATTGAAAAATGTATTTCTGGTTGGAAAGAAATCGAATTTGAAACAATGCGTGACTCAAAGGGTAACTGCATTACAATCTGCTCAATGGAAAACATGGACCCTGTCGGTATTCATACAGGTGACTCAATCGTTGTTGCTCCTGCGCAGACACTTATGGATAAAGAATATTCAATGCTCCGTAATGCTGCTCTTAACATTATTGATGCACTTGATATTCAGGGTGGTTGTAACGTTCAGTTCGCTCTTCACCCAACATCATTCAAATATGCTGTTATTGAAGTTAACCCTCGTGTTTCCCGTTCATCTGCATTGGCATCAAAAGCAACAGGGTTCCCGATTGCTCGAGTTGCATCTAAAATCGCTCTCGGTCTTGGTCTTGATGAAATTCCTAACGCTGTTACAGGTAAGACTTTTGCATCATTTGAGCCTACAATCGACTATATCTTATGTAAGTTCCCTAAGTGGCCATTTGACAAGTTTGTTACTGCTAAAAAGACACTGGGCACTCAGATGAAGGCTACCGGTGAAGTAATGTCAATTGCTCGTACATTCGAAGCTGCTCTTCACAAGTCACTTCATTCTCTTGAGGAAAATAAAGAATCACTTCTTCTTGATTCATTTATGGAAATGTCAACTGAAGAAGTACACGAAGCACTTTACAATGTTGATAACCTTCGTGTTTATGCAATTGCAGTTGCAATCTACAAGGGAATCCAGTTAGAAGAAATCCACGACATTACAAAGATTGATATGTGGTTCTTGAACAAAATCAAGAACATTGTTGAAATGGAAAAAGTCCTTAAATCAGGCAAATGCGACAAAGAAACTCTCTTTGCTGCTAAGAAAATGGGCTTTACAGATAATATCATCGCAAAGAATGTAGGTACAACAAAGAGTGCTATCAAGCATATGAGAAAGCTCTGGGACATTATGCCATCATTCTCAATCGTTGATACCTGTGCTGCTGAATTTAAGGCACAGACTCCATACTACTATTCAGATTACGGTATTGCAAACGAAGTAAATCCGAAAACTGACAAGAAAAAGATTATGGTATTGGGTTCAGGTCCTATCCGTATCGGTCAGGGTGTTGAATTTGACTACTGTTCAGTTCATTCAGTATGGGCGCTTAAAAAGGCAGGTTGCGAGGCAATTATTGTAAACAACAACCCTGAAACAGTTTCAACTGACTTTGACGTTTCTGATAAGCTTTACTTTGAGCCACTTACACCTGAATATGTTACAAGCATTGTTGAACTTGAAAATCCTGATGGTGCTATCGTTCAGTTCGGTGGACAGACTGCTATTAAGCTTACAAAAACACTTAATGATTTGGGTGTTAAGATTCTCGGTACAGATGCTGACCACGTTGACGCAGCTGAAGACAGAGAAAGATTTGACGAAATCCTTGAATTCTGTGATATTGCAAGACCAAAGGGACAGACAGTATTTACAGCTCAGGAAGCTATCGCTGCTGCTCATTCACTCGGCTACCCTGTTCTCGTTCGTCCAAGCTATGTTCTTGGTGGTCAGGGTATGCAGATTGCTGCAAGTGACGAAGATATTCTTGAATTTATGGATATTATCACAAGAACAATTCCTGACCTTTCTGAGCATCCTGTTCTTGTTGACAAATACCTTATGGGTCAGGAAGTTGAAGTTGATGCTATATGCGACGGTAAAGATATCCTTATTCCAGGTATTATGGAGCATATCGACCGTGCAGGTATTCACTCAGGTGACTCAATTTCAGTTTATCCTGCAGTTACTCTTTCTGAAAAAGTTCAGAAAACAATCGTTGATTACACAAAACGACTTGCATCTGCTTTGCATGTTGTTGGTATGATGAACATACAATTTATTGTACTTCGTGAAACAGTTTATATTATCGAAGTTAACCCTCGTTCTTCAAGAACTGTTCCTTACATCAGTAAGGTTACAGGTATTCCTGCTATCAGCCTTGCAACAAGAGCAATGCTTGGGGAAAGAATTGCTGATATGGGATACGGCACAGGTCTTTACAAGAACAGTGGTTATTATGCAATCAAGCTTCCTGTATTCTCATTTGAAAAGATTATCGGTGCTGATACTTCTCTTGGCCCTGAAATGAAGTCTACCGGTGAAGTTCTTGGTATCTCAACAGACTATAACGAAGCACTTCTTAAAGCGTTCGAAGGTGGCGGTGTTTCAATGCCTAAGGATGCAAAGATTGTTGTTACAGTTCGTGACAAGGATAAGAAGGAAGTCGGAGAAATGCTCAAGGAATTCAAGGATTCTGAATTTGAATTCTATGCAACACCCGGTACATGCAAGGTTATCCGCGAAGCAGGAATTGAGTGTAAGGAAGTTAATCCTCTCACCGGTCAGTCACCTAACATTATGGAAATGCTTCAGAATGGTGAGGTTTCACTTATCATCAACACTCCTACACATGGTCGTCTTGCTAACCGTGACGGATTTAAGCTTCGTCGTCTTGCAGTTGAATCAGGCACATCATGTCTTACATCTCTTGATGCGGCACTCAGTGTTATGAGAAGTACATTCGTTGTTCCTGAAGATAAGATGAGTCTTACAGATATTTCATCACTTAAATTATAATTTTATAAATTAAAAGAAGTCGAAATTGGGTTTGAACGCTCAATTTCGACTGAATATTTTAAGGAGTTGAAGTGTTATGTCAAGTATAGTTGAATATTCTCTTATGAATGCTCATAAGGATTTTAACGCTTTGCCTTTTTCAAAGGTTGACGGTTTGATTTTTGCCCAGTTAGCTTATCTTGATTTTGACAATTTTGTTCCTGACAAACAAGTTTTTACAAGAGGTATAACCTTTTCTAAAATCGCAGAGCAAGAAAATTTTGACTCCCTTTTCCCTCTTGAACGCACTGCAAGAAAAAATCTTTTACTTTTTAATTCTATGGCATACAGTAAAAGATATGGTAAAGTACGAATCAAATACCACGAAAATGTTTTTGATAGTGAAAAGAAAATTCAATTTTCTGCCACAACATTTATTCTCCCTAATGGTGACGCCTGTGTTTCATACAGAGGTACTGACTCAACCATTACTGGGTGGCGTGAAAACTTTGATATGCTTTACAACGATACTATTCCGGCTCAGCATTTAAGTGCCAAATATCTCAACAATGTTGCGAAAAAAATCAAGGGAAAAATCACTGTTGTCGGACATTCAAAAGGTGGTAATCTTGCTATTTATGCAGGTGTTATGTGTTCACCAAAGGCAAAAGCAAAAGTTGTTGAAATTCAGAGCTTTGACAGCCCGGGATTTACAGAAAGCTTTGTTTCTTCACAAAAATATCTTGATACGGAAGATATAATTGTTAAATTTGTTCCGGAAGAATCAATGATTGGTATGTTGCTCAACGATACAGATACATATCGTATTGTTAAGAGTGAGGGCGAAGGATTCCATCAGCACAGTCCGTTTATGTGGATTATTGAAAATAATGATTTTGTAAACGGTGAAAAAATCCACACAAAAGCAAAATTAATTAACAGCACATTTAAAGAATGGGTCAGCAGTTTCACCCCAGAGCAGCGGGAAATTTTTATTGAAGGAATGTTTGATATTATTTCGGCAACAAACGAGCAAAATGCTGAAAGCTTCATTGATTGGAGTGAAAATCTTAAAGGTAATGGCGCATTGTTCATTGATACACTTAAAGATATGGACCCTGAAACAAGAAGCTTTATGCTAAAAGCATTAAGAAACATTTTTCCTTCTGCAACGGACAGTGTTTTGACAAAACCTAAATCTATTCTTAAAAGTGGGTTAAAAAAAATAAGGTTAAAAAAGAATAATTCAGAAGAAATTTCTGATGAAATGTAAAATTCATAAAAATGTCAGTTCGAAACCATCCTGACAAAAAACAAAACTATGGAGTGATAAAAAATGAACAAAAACAAAAAAAAGACCACTTTTGTGGTGCAGTCTGCAGTTATTGCAGCACTTTATGCCGGGCTTACCTATGTTGCAGGTATACTTAATTTAGCTTATGGCCCGATTCAGTTCAGATTTTCGGAAGCCTTGACAATTCTTGCCTGTATTACCCCTTCTGCAATTCCCGGACTTACAGTGGGATGTATTTTAGGAAACATCACAAGTCCTTATGGTATCATCGACATTATATGCGGAACATTTGCAACATTTCTTGCAGCCATTTTATCTTATAGCACAAGGAAAATCACATTCAAGAAAATCCCTTGGCTCTCTCCCCTTTTTCCTGTATTGACTAATGCAATAATCGTAGGAGCTGAAATCACTATCTTTATGCCGGAGGGCTTTAAGTGGCAGGCATTTTTCATCAATGCATTTCAGGTTGCTGCAGGACAATTAGTTATGTGCTATGGACTTGGATTACCGTTATACAATGTAATCAAAAAGACAAAATTGGATAAAAACTTATAAAAAAATGCGTGATAGCCAAAACGGTTATCACGCTTTATATTTGTATAGATTTTGAACCGAAATTCAGTCATTCGGGTATTTATCATCTGCTCAGTAAAAATTTTATAAAAAACTATCTTTTGTTATATTTATTTGGTATAATATATTATAATATTTATAACACCTAGGAGGACACTATGCCACAGAACGATATTTTATTGATGATTTCTATTTTATTATCAGTTATTTCTATTATAATTATGGTTATTGTTCTTAAAAATTCAAAGAACAATAGGAGCAACGATTCACTTGAACAAAAGCTTGACTACATAAACAAAAATATGGGTGATGAATTCCACAGAATCCGTGTTGAAAACCAAAACTCTAACAAGGAAATCCGTGAAGATGTGAAGAAAAGTCTTGATGATATGAATCTTCGCATTGACAATATGAACAAGGGCAATTTTGAGCATCGTGAAAAGATGAATGAAATGCTTGTTTCAATGAGTGAAAAGAATGCTCAGCAGAGTGAAAAGCAAAACAAAACTCTTGAGGATTCCATTACAAAAATGCAGGAATCAAATGAAAAGAAGCTTGAAGAAATGCGAGTTACTGTTGACGAAAAGCTTACTGCGACTCTTACAACAAGACTCAATTCTTCATTTAAGACAGTCTCTGACCAACTCGAAAATCTTTATAAATCCCTTGGTGAGATGCAAAAGCTTTCAACAGGTGTTACTGAAAATGTTACTGCACTTAATCGTGTGCTTACTAATGTCAAGGCTCGTGGTACATGGGCTGAAGTTCAGCTTGAAGGCATTTTGAACCAGACAATTCCTAATATGTTCGAAAAAAATGTGGCTACTGTTCCAAACTCACTTGACCGAGTTGAATTTGCTATCCGCATTCCGTCAAGTGAAAAGGACGGCAAGGATATTTTACTTCCTGTTGACTCAAAATTCCCTATGGAAGACTATGTGCGACTTTGTGACGCTGCTGACAGAGCAGATGCAGATGCGGTAAAACAAGCAAGAAAAGAACTTGAAGCAAGAGTTTTAGGTGAAGCAAAATCGATTGCCAAATACATTCACGTTCCAAACACTACACCTTTTGCTATTATGTATCTTGCAACAGAAGGTCTTTATGCAGAAATCGTCTCTTCACGTACAGGTCTTCCTGAAAAAATTCAGAATGACTATAACGTTATGATTGCAGGTCCTTCAACAATCACCGCACTTCTCAACTCCCTTTCAATGGGCTTTAAGACAATTGCTATTAACGAAAAAGCAAATGAAGTCCGTGAAATCCTTGGCGCAGCAAAGGCTCAGTACGAAAAATTCGGTGACTTGCTAGCAAAGGCAAAGAAAAAGGTTGACGAAGCAGGTAAAACACTTGAGGATGCCGAAAGAAAGAACCTTTATATCCGCAGAAAGCTTAAAAATATCGAAGAAATTGATGCACCTACTGCTGATAAGCTTTTATTTGACGGATTACAAGAAGAAAGTGAAGAATAAACACTTGCAACAATTACTAATTTATTGTATTATATAAATTGCTATTAAAATTATATACAATATATTTTAGGGGGATTATGGAAATGGCTCTTAAACACGCTGATATTATTGCACAGATGACACTTGAAGAAAAAGCAAGTATGTGCGACGGTCTTGACTACTGGCACTCACAGCCTGTTGAAAGACTCGGTATTAAATCATTCAGCCTTAACGACGGACCTCACGGTATCCGTAAAAAGGGTGACCCGGGTGATACACCAAAGGGTGAAACAAATCTTTTGAAAGGTGTTCCTGCAATCTGCTTCCCTACTGCTTCTGCAACTGCTTGTTCATGGGATACAGACCTCATCTACAAAATGGGTGAAGCACTTGGTGAAGAATGTCTTAAAGAAAAGGTTTCTGTTCTTTTAGGACCTGGTACAAATATTAAGCGTTCACCTCTTTGCGGACGTAACTTTGAATATTTCTCAGAAGACGGCGTTCTTGCAGGTGAAATGTCTGCTGCATTTGTAAACGGTGTACAGAGCAAGGGTATCGGTACTTCTCTTAAGCACTATGCTGCAAACAATCAGGAAACACGCCGTATGACTGTTAACTCAGTTGTTGACGAAAGAACACTTCGTGAAACATATCTTCTTCCATTCGAAATCGCAGTTAAAAAGGCTCAGCCTTGGACAATAATGAACTCATACAACAGAGTTAACGGTACATATGCTGCCGAAAACAAGTGGCTTCTGACTGATGTTCTTCGTGATGACTGGGGCTTTGAAGGTATTGTTATTACTGACTGGGGCGCAGAAAACGAAAGAGTTCCGGGACTTAAGGCAGGTCAGGAAATCGAAATGCCAACATCTTCAGGTATTGGTACTAAGCTTATTATCGACGCTGTTAAAGATGGTTCTCTTGACGAGGCTGTTCTTGACAAGGCAGTTGACAAGATTATCGACATCAGCAAGCGCGCTGAAAAGGTATTCGGTGATTATACATATGACAGTGATGCTCACCACAAGTTTGCTCGTGAAATCGCCGGTCAGTGTATGGTTCTTATGAAGAACGACAACAACCTTCTTCCTCTTAAGAAGGATGCAAAAATTGCAGTTATCGGTGAAATGGCACATACACCTCGTTATCAGGGTGCCGGTTCATCTCTTATCAATCCAATCAAGCTTGATTCTGCTTATGACACAATGAAGGAAATGGGCATTAATTTTGCTTATGCTCCGGGATATACACTCAAGGGCAAGAACAAGAAAGAAATGGATATGATTGTTGAAGCAAAGAACAAGGCAAAAGATGCTGATATTGCTATTGTTTTCGTTGGTCTTACTGACGAATATGAAACAGAAGGCAACGACAGAAGTCATATCAACCTTCCACCTGTTCACAACACACTTGTTGAAGAAGTTGTTAAGGCTAACCCTAACACAATCGTTGTTCTTTCAGGTGGTGCATCAGTGGCACTTCCTTGGGCTGATAAGGTTCCTACAATTCTCAATATGTTCCTTACAGGTCAGGCTGGTGGCAGTGCTGTTTGCGATATTCTTTTCGGTGATGTTAACCCAAGCGGTAAGCTCAGTGAAACATATCCTCTTGCACTTGAAGACAACTCAAGCTATAACTTCTTCCCGGGTACACAGGTTTCTGTTGAATACAGAGAAGGCGTTTATGTCGGTTATAAATACTATGACACAGCAAACAAGGAAGTTGCATTCCCATTCGGTCACGGTCTTTCATACACAACCTTTGAATACAGTGATGTAAAAGTTTCTGCTGACAAGGTAAAGGATACTGACACAGTTACAGTTTCATTCAAGGTTAAGAATACAGGTGACGTTGACGGTGCTGAGGTTGCTCAGGTTTATGTAAATGACGTAGAAAGCACAATCTACCGTCCTGTTAAGGAGCTTCGTGCATTTAAGAAAGTATTCCTTAAAGCCGGCGAAGAAAAAGAAGTTTCAATAGACCTCGACAAACGTGCATTTGCTTATTATAATGTTGAACTCCAAGATTGGCATGTTGAAAGTGGTGACTTCAAGATTCTCGTAGGTGCATCAAGCCGTGATATCAGACTGGAAGCTTCAGTTTATGTTGAATCAACTGTTGAGGCAAAGGTTCCTGATTACAGCAAAACAGCTCCATCATACTATGGTGCAAACATTATGAATGTATCTGCAGATGAATTCCAGGTTGTTTACGGTAAGGAATTACCTCCATCAGTAAGAGATAAGAATGCTCCGTTCACACTTCTTAACACAATTGAAGATGCTCAGGACAGCAAATGGGGTGGAAGAATTTACAGACTTCTTATCAAGATGCTCGGGGAAGACACAATGGCAGGTGCTGTTGCTACTCAGCTTCCAATCAAGAACTTCATCTCAATGAGCTTCGGTCTTTTCAGCCCTGAAATGGCAGAAGGTCTTATCCTCATTCTTCACGAAGATAAGATGGGCAAGGGTCTTAAGATTATCTTCAAGGGTATTCCGAACCTTATCAAGAATCTTGGTAAATTAAAGCAAATCTAATTATTTTTAATTTAAAGGTGGGAGTAAAATCTCACCTTTATTTTTTTGATATAAATGTTGAATTTCGGAACTGTGTTGCGGTTTTATATTATGACCAATTTGGAAATAAAAGTAAGGGCGGATGTGGTCATCCGCCCTTTGTTTGGTTTATATGTTATTAAACAACTATTTAAACAAAAACATATTTGTAAAGATTTATGAAATGTATTGTTGCACCGATAATTACAAAGATATGGAATATTGTGTGAAAATACTTTTTCTTTGAACCTATCGCAAAAAGAATAAGTCCCAATATATATGCACCGTTACCTGCAAGAACATATCGGACTCCTACTGGTTCAACCTTGTCCCCTATTACGAAAAGTGACGAGAATGCACAAAAGCCAATTACAATATATAAAACCATTCTTATGGCTTTTGTTTTGCTGAACGCTGTTAATGTAAGAATAATTGAAATTACCGTTGCTGTAAGGCAGGTAATGAAAAGTCCCCAACCGAGAGTATAATTCACATTCACAACTGACAAAAGCATATATGGTGTTATTGTTCCCATAAGCATAAAGTAAATGGCTGTGTAGTCAATCATTCGCATAATTTTCTTTGCTCTTGAAAGTGGTAGTCCGTGATAAACGGATGAGCATACAAACACTAAAAGCATTGAAAGACAATAAACGAGACCGATTGCAAGATAATCCATTCTTTCAATTGACAATGAACGAACAACACACATAACTGTTGCAACAAGTGCTAAGACTGCTCCTAAAATGTGTGATACTGTATTTAGTTTTTCTTCTGTTTTTGTATAGTTTATAAATTCTATTTTATCTATTTCTTTCATAACTGACCTCAATGGTGATGATGGTGGTGGTGTCCTGAAGAATGGTCAAAATGAATGTGACAATCTTCCTCGTGACAATGCTCGTTTTCATTTTCAAGTTCAAGCGTTGTGTGGACAATACCATGTTCACTAAGCTCTTCTCTCACCTTATCTTTAATTTTATGACTGTCACCATCTACTACAATATGCATTGTTGCATAATTATGGTGTCCGTCAATACTTCGGATATGAATATGGTGAACGCCTTTTACACCGTCGATATGAAGGATATGCTCTTTAATTTCGTCAATGTTTATATCCTGCGGAATCTTTTCAAGAAACAAGTCAAGAACTTCCTTAAGATTTTTAATGGCATTGATAAATATAAATATTGCAACACAAATTGAAAGTATGGGGTCGATAATGCTGATATCTGTAAATCGCATTACAACTGCACCAACGAGTACAACGAGCCAACCTAAAACATCTTCAAGCATATGAAGATTAACAGCTTTTTGGTTAAGCGAATCACCGTCTTTTGTAAAATAGGCTGCAAGGAAATTCACAACTGCACCGATAACGGCAAAAACAATCATGCCGTTATAGTTGATTTCAACAGGGTTGAAAATACGGATTACAGCATTGTAAATAACTGCACAAGAGCCGAAAAGAAGTATAAGTGTTGTGATTACGCTACCCATTACAGAAAATCGAGCATAACCGTAAGTATAGGTTTTATCAGGTTGCTTTTTACTTTTCTTTTCAAGAAAATATGATATGCCGATACTCACAGCATCTCCTATATCGTGGACTGCGTCAGAAAGAATAGCAACACTACCTGTGAAAATGCCACCTATAAATTCAAATATTGAAAATGAAAGATTTAATATAAATGCAATTAAAATATTCTTTTCTGTTTTCATATACTCTCCTGTTTTCAAATGTCAAACAGTCCTGAAAAAAATCAGGACTGTAATTTTTTATACTGTTAATGTATATGTTCCACCTTTTTGAGTATCAAATTCCAAAACACCATTCTGTGATGAAAATCCGTCAACTGTAAATTCACCCTTTGCATAGTAGAGTTTACAAACACCACCTGCATTTGAGAGAATTGTTGCAGATTTGAGCATGTTATTTTCCCATTCAATATCCAAGGTAAAGTTACCACGAGCAACAATGCCCTTTATGCTACCCTTACTCCATTCTGTTGGAAGTGCAGGAAGCAACTCGATGCATCCATAATTACTCTGCATAAGCATTTCATTTACACCTGATGTAAAACCGAAGTTACCATCAATCTGGAATGGTGGATGATAGTCAAAGAAATTGGGGTAAATTCCGTTTTTGAACAAGTCACCGATAATTTTAAGCACTCTGTCTCCGTCACCGACTCTTGCCCAAGTATTGATTTTCTGTCCCATTGACCAGCCTGTACTCTTATCAGTACGGTGATTCATTGAAACGATTGACGCATCAATAAGCTCAGGATTCTTGAACTTATCCATAACATTACATGGGAATAGACCTAAAAGATGTGACATATGGCGGTGATGATGCTGACCGAATTCACCAAGCTTCTTTTCGTGGTACCATTCTTTAATCTGTCCGTCCTCACCTATTTCATAGACTTTGAGTCTGTTCTGAATTTCCTGCCACTTTTCGATTAAATCAGCATCGATGTCCAAAGCAGTTGCACTCTTTATTGCATCGTCATATAACTGCCACAAAAGTGCCTGTTCATAAGTATTACCCATTGTTCTTGGTCCGTGTTCAGGTGAATAGCAAGGATAAGTGACAAGTCTGCCGTTATCCTCAACTAAAAGTTGTGAAAAATATTTTGCACACTCTTTTAACATTGGATATATATCTTCACGGAGTACTTCTTTATCGAGAGTATATTCATAATGTTCGAAACAATTGTGTAAAATCCAAGGCATTGCAGCCGGTGACCAACCCCAGTCAAAACTCCAACCGGGACAAGTCCAGCCAAACGGTGTACATTGAGTATGGAAAAGGAAACCGTTCTGCTCCCCATCCTTACTTTCAACACCTGTGTAGTATTTTGCAGTAATTCTTCCTGGTTCAACCATTGACTTAATGTATCTAATTAACGGTTTTGAGCATTCAGCCATATTTCCGTTAAAAACAGGCCAATAGTTCATCTGAAGATTTACATTTGTATGGAAGTCACTACTCCATTTAGGATTATTTGACACATTCCATATACCTTGAAGATTTGACGGTAAAATATCGGTTTCACGAGAAGATGATACCGTCATATATCTTCCGTACTGATAAAGCAATTCTGCTGCACGTTTTCTGTATGCAGGAGTTTTCGAGTAGTTATACAAAAGGCTGTCAGCAGGAACATCAAATGCACCGTTAAGGTCAATTGATACACGAGACATAATTTTATTAAAATCTTCCTTATGGCTCTTTAAAAGCTCCTGGAAGCCTTTTTTTGTTGCATTAAGTACAATTTCATTGACTCTGTTATAAAGCTCTTCTGCACACTCTCCTGTCCTGTAAACAGGATATGTATCCATATAGTCAGTATCCGCTGAGAAAATGATTGTTAACTCAGTAGCATCGGAAATTATTACACTCTTTTCTGTTGCTGTTATTCTACCATCTGTCTGAATGTTAGCAACAAGACAGAATTTAAGCGCATTATCTTCCACTTCACCTGAGTGAATAATTCTGCCCTTTTCATATTTTGCATTTCCGTGTGCAGATGAAAGTTTAATTTCAGTATTTAACTTTTCACCTGTTCTTTTAATACGGACAACACCACATTTATCAGGGTATGACACAAATGATGTTCTGTCGTCGTGAAGCTTTTTGGTTAACCCTTTTTTAGCATCATAAGATACAGAGCAAACACCATCGAGCAAATCCAGCTCACGATTATAGTTATATCCGTTACGGATACCGCTGAAATCAAATTCAAAAGTACCCCAGCAACGATATCCACCGTAGCCATCCATAATACCCACTAATTTTTCGCAAAGGTCGTGAGCTTTACTATCCTCACCGTTTTTGAATGCAGTATATATCTCCTTGTAGTAATCAACAGGGAGTTTACCGTCTTTATCGGGAATAGTAATGTTACCACCACAATAATCAGGTCTCTTTGGTGACGGACCACCTGCCCACAATGTTTTATGATTAAGAACAATTTTATCGGACTTTATATTACCGATAACACCCATACCAAGACTACCGTTACCGATTGGCAGTGAGGTCTGTTCCCAAAGATTTTCAAAGCCCTTAAAATAAGCTCTTTTAAGTTTTGTTTTTGATGGAGGTTTATTATAGAAAAGTTTCATACTTACTCCCTTAAAAATTTAATATCATATCGTAATGCGGAATGTTTTCTTCCATATATTCAGGTGTTCCAAGAAGTGAAAAACCACATTTTTCGTAAAAACCAACAGCGTGAGTCTGTGCACCAACTCTTACAGTTTTTGCACCATCTTCCTTTGATTTGCGTAAAAGCTCGAGAACGATTTTTTCACCGAGATGAAGTCCTCGTTTATCCTTTTTAACAGCAATTCTGCCGATTTTTACAGTATCTTCACCGTAAGGGATTACGCGACCTGTTGCAACGGGTTCACCGTCAGAAAAGATAACGAGGTGTGGCACATGCATATCATAATCATCGAACTCATTTTCTTCGGGTACACCCTGCTCTTTTACAAAAATTTCAATTCGCAAATTCCTGAAGGAGTCGTCAATTACTCCTTTTGGAAACCATTTATATTCCAACATAATTATTCACCCTTGAATGCAAATTTAAATGCAAGTGTTTTATCAGTTTTAACCTGGTATTTTTCCATTGTATCAGGACCACAGGTGTTTGTACCTGTACCACGCATAAAGCCATCAATACAAAGTACAGTTGAATCAACAAATTCCAAATCCTCCTGATGCTTTGCGTTATGAAGCGAACGCTGTGTATAATTGTGAGCAGAGAAGCTGAATTTTGGTGCACCATAAACTGTGAAAACATTACCATTATCATTTGAGAGCTTAAGGTATTTTACCGCACCGCAGTTTCCGTTATCCTGTGGCATAACATAAGGCTCGTGCATATCTTCAACTGTTGTTTTCCAAATACCGATATATGCGTGTTCCTTCATATCGCAGATATTTTCCATTTTTTCGTCAGAGCCTCTGCCATAAAATTCAATATTCTTGAATTGCGGTGAAAGCTCAGCCATAAGACCGAAACGCTGTAACTGACTGCAACCGAATAATGCCTTATCAAGTGTACATTCAACCTCTATGAGTCCATTGCCGAAAATCTTATATACAACACTTGAACGGAAGTAGTTTTTGAAACCTTTTTTGATAGTATACGCAACGCCAACAAGCATATAAATTGATTTATCAACGACTCTGAAATCAGTTACTACTGTTTCTGCATCGTGAAGATTAATCCTTGCCCAAGGCTCTTTTTGACCATAAGAATCGTTGTCGAGAGATGCTCTTACAACATTAGGAACAAAGCCTTTTTTGCCGTCTGCAGGATTTGAGTTGATAAATTCGCAACCATTTTTCACATAGCTTATCATCTCACCTGTTTTCTTCTGGAAAACAGTTTTACCATCATTAAATTCAACCACAGCCAAACCATCATTTTCTGTGCAACTGAATTTTCCTGCAATAGACAAGTCCTTTGTGAATTTTGCCTTGTCAGAAATAACTGACTGCTCAAGAGCTAAACGAGTATCACCATCAAAATAAGCGATATTGATATGACAATCCTTATCCGCATCAAATTCATCATAAGGAATTTCATAAGTTTTTGTCTGCATTGGTTCCACATCAAGGTTTAATTCACCTGATTTAACCTCAACACCATTTACAAGCTGAGTCCAGATGACCTTTAAATATTTACTGTTTTTGAATCCGTTTGTATTTCTGAATTCAAAACATTTTCCGCTGATATGCTTACTTCTAATTGGTCTGTAAACAGCCTTGATTGTATAAGCACCCGTATGTGGTGTTTTGTCAGGATAAAGCATTCCGTCAACACAGAAGTTACTGTCGTGCTTTTCTTCACCATGGTCACCGCCATAAGTGTAATGATACTTATATTTGTCGTTTCCATCGTGGAGCACTGCATGGTCAGCCCATTCCCAGACACAACCACCCATAAGACTATCGTGAGCATAGATGCTTTCCCAATATTCTTCAACTGCACCAGGTCCCACACCCATAGCGTGAACATATTCACACATAAAGTATGGTTTATCAAAGTATCTCTTGTCTTTGAGTGTCTTCTCACCTATTTTTGCTACCTTTTCCTGACTCGGATACATTTCAGAAATAACATCATAAGCAAAACGCTTTGTATGAACTACACTTTCGTAATGAACAGGAATTTTTGAACCGCTGTTTTTAATATAATCATAACAAGAATCCTGACAGTTATAACCCCAAGCCTCGTTACCTAATGACCACATTGTGATACTTGGATGATTACGGTCACGGCATACCATTCTGCTTACTCTGTCAACATATCTGCCTTCCCATTTAAGGTCGTGGCTGATTGTACAGTTGTCACCGGCTGGAGACTTAATATCCCACGCACCGTGTGTTTCAATATCTGCTTCGTCAACAATATAGAAGCCCATAATATCTGCAAGTGTAATGAGAGTTGGGTCAGGCGGATAATGAGAAGTACGGATAGAGTTAATATTAAGTTTTTTCATCAATTCAAGCTCTGCCTTGATTTCTTCACCTGTAAGAACATAACCGTTCTTCATATTTGTATCGTGATGGTTAACGCCCTTAAATTTAATAGGCACGCCATTGAAATAGAACACATTCCCCTTGATTTCAACTGTTTTGAAGCCTGTAATATTCTTAACAACTGTCTTTTTGCCATTTGCATCCTGCAAAGTAATGAAAAGGTCATAATTGTATGGTTCTTCTGCATTCCATTCCTTTACTTCGAGGTTAGAAAAAGTAATAACTGACTTTGCCTTTGCATCAACAGTTTCCTTGCCAAGGAATTCTTCTCCATCATAAAGCTCAACAGTAACTGAAGAGCCTTCTTTTTCACCCATCACTTTAAAAGACACCTTAAGGTCATATGTGTCATCCTTCTTTTCAGTGTCAACTGTATAATCATAGAGATAGGTTTTGTCGAGCTCTGTTAAGAGTACATCACGGAAAATGCCATTTTCACGGAACATATCCTGACACTCAAGATAAGTACCTGTTGACCATTTACTTACAACTGCAAGAATTTCATTTTCACCCTGTGTAAGATACTTTGTAATATTGAATTCAGCAGAATTGTGAGCACCCTCACTGTAACCTACAAATTCACCATTAATGTAAAGGTCAAGTGATGAAATTACACCCATAAATGTGAGAATATATACTTTTTCAGGATTTTCAATATTAATTACTTTTCTGTATATACCCATTGGAACATCTTCAGGAATTCCGGGGTAAAGCTTTGCATTAAATTCATAACGAGTATTAAGATAACAAGGCTCACGATAACCTGTTCTCTGCCATGTTGAAGGCACAGTAATTTTGTCAAACTGAATTCTGTCTGTATAGAATTCCTTTGGAATAAGCATATCCTTTTCATAATATTTAAATTCCCATTCACCATTAAGGACAGTTACCATATCACTGTTATAACGCTCTGTAAGAACATCCTGCTGACAGAGTGCCTCCTTCTGTGAATAAGGTATAAAATATGCACGTGGAGAAAGTTTATTTATTTCTGCAACGTCAAAATTTCTGAAATTATCTGTGTTGATTATGTACTTCATAAAAACACCTCGTTCTTATATATAGATAAATAAAGTTTACCACATATTAAATTCATTTTCAATGAAAATAAACGAAAAGTAAAATACAAATTATAATTTGTTTATCATATAACAAAAAAAGATGGTTTTAACTGATTGTTAAAACCATCCGAATATTTATTAAGCTTTTGCATTTTCAACTCGTGCACTGACTTTTCCTTCAGGCTTGATTTCTCCCGCCTTCTGAAGTGAAACCTTTGTAAGGAACGGACCGATAAGCTCATAAATAAGCACTGCGAAAAGTGTGATATTTGCAACGATATGTCCCTCAGGACCAAGTTCTTCGGCTTTGATTGCCATACCAAGAGCAACACCCGCCTGTGGAAAAAGTGTGATACCTAAATATTTAATAATATTTTCGTCACATTTGGTAGCCTTTGCGCTAATTGATGCACCGAAATATTTACCTATACAACGAGTAATAATGTAGATAAGACCGACAAGCACAATTCCAACATCCTTGAAGGTGGACAATTCAAGCTCTGCACCACTGATTACAAAGAACAAAATTAACAATGGCGCTGTCCAACGGTCAACTCTATCCATAAGCTCTTCTGAAAAATCACAGATATTACAGAAGATTGTACCCAACATCATACAGGACAACAAGGATGAGAAGGAAAGATGTACTCCACCTATTTCAAATTTAAGCATTGAGAGTGATACTGTCAAAAAGACAAACGTCACTGACATTGCAAGTCGTTTTGACCTTGAGTGAAAAAATTTTTCACTGAACGTAAACAAAGCACCCATAACTGCGCCCAAAACAAGGGAAAGAACAACTTCGAGAAGTGGTTCAATTATAATTGAAATCACATCAACGCTGCCTACAATAAGAGCCTTTGCTATTCCGAATGAAACCGCGAAGACCACCAATCCTACTGCGTCATCAAGAGCAACTATCGGAAGAAGAAGAGTTGTGAGTGGGCCTTTTGCTTTATACTGCTTTACAACCATCAAGGTTGCTGCAGGAGCAGTTGCAGTTGCAACAGCACCAAGAGTAATTGCTGCCGGTAATGATAATTTATCCGGTGCTATAAAATGAACTATAATCAAAACAGCATCTACAATAAAGCAAGTCGCAAAAGCCTGGAATATGCCAATTACAGTAGCCTGTTTACCAATTTGCTTAAGTTGAGAAAGTCTGAACTCATTACCAATTGAAAATGCAATGAATCCAAGTGCCACATCGGGGATGATGTCGTATGCATCGATATTCGCCATACTTGTAAAACCAAATCCATTAAGTCCAAATGACCCAAGGAAATACGGTCCTACAAGAATACCTGCCACAAGATATGCTGTAACGGCAGGAAGCTGGAATTTTTTTGCAACACGTGACAACATAAGTCCTGAAAAAAGTGCAATTGAAAGACAAAGTAATGTTTCCATAAAATTCGCCTCGTATCTTTAGAATTAAAGCGCTAATATTTTAGCACTTGAGATATAGATGTTCAATAATAAAAATGACAGTTTAAGTAGATTTTTGAAAGATTTTTTTGGTAGAAATGACATTGGAATACTATCATAAAAATTCATAAAGATAACACGAGTACATACACTTTTGAAACAAACAATGGCGGGAGTAAATTTCCCGCCACGCTATGTTATTTATTTAGTTTACCTTGTAAATATTTACTTCGTATGGACGGAGCTTATCAGCCTGTGCAGGATAGTTTGAGAGAGCACACTCGCCTTCTGCATTTCTTGGGCGCTTTATAATCTCCTCTGTAAGATTCATTTCTATATAGAATTTACCTTCCGCACTTTCTCTGTAAAGACAGAATGTCTTATCATTTGTTTTAAGTGGCTTGAAGTCGCCATAAACGAGAGTTGCTTTATTTTCCTTACGAAGTGTCATAAGTGCTTTATAGTAATTGAATGGACTTGCCTCATCCTCAATCTGAGCCTTCGCATTACATTCCTTATAATCACCATTCACACGAATCCAAGGTGTACCTGTTGTGAAACCTGCATTTTCGCTATCATCCCAACAAATAGGAGTTCTTGAATGGTCACGGCTACCTGCCATAATTGTTTTCCAAGCATCCTCAGGAGTACTGCCCTTTTCAATCATTTCTGCATACTTATTGATTGACTCAACGTCACGAAGCTCACTCATATCGTTGAATGCACAGTTCATCATACCAAGCTCCTCACCCTGGAAGATATATGGTGTTGCACGACCTGTAAGAAGCATTGCACCGATAAGTTTTGAAAGTGGTTTTCTGAATTTAGGGTCAGGGTTTACCTTTGAAGTCATTCGTGGGTTATCGTGGTTTTCAATAACAAGTGTTGGCCATGATGAGCCATAAAGGGAAAGCTGATACTTTGTAAACATTTCCTTTAAATACTTAAGGTCATATTTATAGTCATCCCATCTCTGCTTACCACGAGGTTCAAGCTGGTCAAAAAGGAAAGTTTCTCTGATTTCTTCACGGGAATCGTCAACAAGATACTTTGCCATTTCAACACCGATACCACCTGTTTCACCAACACAGAATGACTCAGGGAATTTCTTGAATGAATTTTCATTAAGCTCGTGGAGATATTCGTGAAGTCTTGGTCCCCAGAAGTAATGTTCACCACCGTAACCGATGAATTCACCAACAAGTGGATTACCATCAGGAAGTCCCTCAACCTTTGAAATCAAGTTGATAACGTCCATTCTGAAACCGTCAACGCCCTTTTCGAGCCACCAGCAAACCATTTCAGCAATTTCTTTTCTCATATCAGGATTTTCCCAATTCAAATCCATCTGTTTTGATGAGAAGATATGCATTGCCCACTCATCAAGCTCAGGATAGTAATTCCAAGCTGAACCTGAGAAAACTGATGTCCAGTTATTTGGTGGAATTCCGTCACCCTTACCTTTTCTGAATATGTAATAATCCTTATATTTTTCGTCACCTGCAAGAGCCTTCTGGAACCATTCGTGTTCGTCAGATGTATGGTTTACAACAAGGTCCATAACAAGCTTCATTCCACGCTTATGAATTTCTTCCAGCATCTGGTCAAAATCATCCATTGTGCCGAATTCCGTCATAATTTTGCGATAATCACGGATATCGTAACCCATATCGTCATTTGGTGAATCGTAAATAGGGCTGAGCCAGAGCACATCCACACCTAAATCCTTAAGGTAGTCGAGCTTTGAGATAATACCCTGCAAATCACCGATACCGTCACCGTTTGAGTCCATAAATGAACGAGGATAAATCTGATAGATAACTGATTCCTTCCACCATTTTGGGTCAACTTGCGTTTTAGTAACAACCTTTTCAGGTGTGTAGCTTAAAAGATTACAAAGATGCTCAACAGTTTCTATCGGGAATTTATCACCAAGAAGCTTTGGAATAGCTGTAAGCTTCATTTTACCAACTAATGGATTGTGAATAACTGCATTTGGAATACCCGTATGATATGCAATCATTTCAATAAGGTCGTTACCAACAGGAGTATTCAAAACATCTTTAAGAGTACTTTTAGGAGTAATTTTCATTAAAATCTTTCCTTTCAACTTAATTGAATATAACTTAAATATTATACAATATATCGATAAAAATTTCAATATCGATACTTGTTGAAATTAAGCAATTTTTATGATATTATGCAGATACTAAATATAAAAGGATTGATTTTATGAAAAAGTTTTTAAGTGTTTTACTTGCTTTAGTTATGGCTTTAAGCATATTTACCCTCCCTGCCTCTGCCATAAACAATAAGCTTGTTACAACACAGACTATCACAGATGTATTTTATGTTGTGAAAAATTTAGTTGATAATATTTTAGGCTTTCTCGGTGGTGACAAAAAGGTTGCTATTGAAAATTACTCTCAATATCCTTGTGAAGTACCCGGTCTCGAAGATGGCTTTATACCACAGGGAATTTGCTTTGTAGACAAAATGGATATGTTTGCTATCAGTGGTTATATGCCCAATGATTCTGACGGAAATGAACAATTCTCAAGAATATATTTCATAAACCCTGAAACTGATGAAAGTAGTATGTTTATTATTGACGGATTCTCAGGTCATGCAGGTGGAATTGCCTGTGACGGAAATGATTTGTGGATTTCATCAGGAGGAAGCTCTTCTTCAAACGGTAAGGTCTATCACTTTACTGTTGATATGTTCACAAGTGAAAGTGGCAGTAGTGTAAAATATGACGGATATTTTTCTGTACCTGTCAAAGGGTCTGTTCTTTATTGCGACGGAGAAAAGCTTTGGGTTTCGGAATTTTACAACAATGACAAGGACTCTAACAAAGTAAATAAGGAGCATCATATCAGTACAAATCACGCTTGGAGCTGTGGTTATGATTTACCTCTTGAGGTTGATTACTCAGCAAAGGAAAAGCTTGTTCCCGATGTTGTTCTTTCAATACCTGACAAGGTTCAGGGTATGTCAATTACAGATGACGATGAAGTTGTTTTCAGCACATCCTATGGCAGAAGAAACGATTCAAGATTGCACATTTATGAAAATTATACTCAGTGGAATACTGATACCGTAACTGTTTTTGATACTGATGTCCCCCTTTATATTGCAAAAAGAAAAAACAGAATATTAAGATTCAGAATGCCTACATTAATGGAGGGCTTGGATTACCACAACGGAAAATTGTACGTGATTTTTGAATCGGGTGCACAAACTTATGCTGACGCAAAAGAAATTAACAAGGATATCTGGGAAATAAACATTAATGGTATCATAGGCTGATTAACTTGTGAACTTTTTTAACAAACAAGTGTATAATCTTTAATTCCAAGCAAAATAGTTGCTATATTTTGACAGAACTCAATTTTTTGGGTTCTGTTTTTATAACTCTTATTTAAATAAAAATTTAGTTGAAAAAACATCAAGAAATATAGTATAATATAATCAAATGATTTTTTGAATTATTTATGGAGGTTATTATGAGAAACATTAAAGTTATCAACAACGAATGGCTTTTCTCAAAAAAAGCAAAAGCTGTGCCCCAGACTCTCCCCGCTGATTGGGAGGTTCTTAATCTTCCTTTTACATGGAACGGTAAGGATGGTCAGGACGGTGGCAATGACTATTACAGAGGTACCTGCTATTTTGCAAAAGAAATCAAAGCTGACGAGTTACCTGAAGGTGAAGTTAAATATCTTCAGTTTGATGGTGTTAACTCATCTTGTGAAGTTTTCTGGAATGGTAAGAGCATCACAAAGCACGATGGTGGTTACTCAACATTCAGAGCTGAAATTAAGGATATAAAAGACAATAACTTACTTGTTGTTGCAGTTGACAACTCTGCAAATGACAGAGTTTATCCACAACAGGCTGACTTTACATTCTACGGTGGTATCTACCGTGATGTAAGTGTTATCGGTGTTCCTGAGTGTCACTTTGACCTTGATTATTATGGCTCACCTGCTATTATGGTTACTCCTGAAATCAAGGGTGCTGACGCTGAAATTGAAATCAAAACTTTCTTTAAAAATGATAAGTGTAAAGTTCGTTATGAAATCATTGCTGATGGTGAAGTAATTGCTTCTAAAGAAGACGATGACGATGCAGAATTCGAAATTAAGAATGTTCACCTTTGGGACGGACTTGCTGACCCATATCTTTATACAGCAAAGGCTACTCTTATCTGTGATGGCGTTGAAGTTGATGAAGTTTCAACTCGTTTCGGTTGCCGTACATTCAAAATCGACCCTGAAAAAGGCTTCTTCCTTAACGGTCGTGAATATCCACTTCGCGGTGTTTCACGTCATCAGGACAGACCTGATGTAGGTAATGCTTTAACACCTGAAATGCATAAGGAAGACCTTGAGCTTATCCTTGAAATGGGTGCTAACACAATTCGTCTTGCACACTATCAGCATTCACAGGTTTTCTATGACCTTTGTGACGAGGCAGGTCTTGTTCTCTGGGCTGAAATTCCATATATTTCAAGCCATATGCCAACAGGTTATGACAACACAATTTCACAGATGAAAGAGCTTGTTATTCAGAACTACAATCACCCATCAATCGTAGTATGGGGTCTTTCAAATGAGATTACAATTGCAGGTTCAAATCCAAACCTTATTAAGAACCATAAAGACCTTAACGATTTAGTTCACAAATTAGATAAGACTCGTCTTACAACTATCGCAGCAGTTTCAATGTGCGATATCAACGACGAATATATTCATATTTCTGATGTTCTTTCATATAACCACTATTTCGGTTGGTACGGTGGCGACACTTCAATGAATGGCCCTTGGTTTGACGATTTCCACAAGAAATATCCTAACAAGCCAATCGGTCTTTCTGAATACGGCTGTGAAGCACTTAACTGGCACACATCAACACCTGCTCAGGGTGACTATACTGAAGAATATCAGGCATATTACACGAAGAACTTATCAAACAGATTGCTGAAAGACCTTATCTTTGGGCAACACACGTATGGAATATGTTTGACTTTGCTGCTGATGCACGTGCTGAAGGTGGCGAAAACGGTATGAACCACAAGGGTCTTGTAACTTTCGACAGAAAGTACAAGAAAGACTCATTCTATGCATACAAGGCATGGCTTTCAAACGAGCCTGTACTTCACGTCTGCTCAAGGAGATATATTGACAGTGTTGAAGATGTAACAAAAGTTACTGTTTACTCTAATCAGCCTGAAGTTGAACTTTTTGCTAATGGCGTAAGCGTTGGCAAACAGACAAAGGGTAAATATCCATTCTTCTACTTTGACGTTAAGAATGAGGGTACAACTGAGCTTAAGGTTGTTGCAGGTGACCTTACTGACACAGCAACAATTAACAAGGTTGACACTCCTAATGAATCATATGTTATGAAAGAAGAAGGTCAGGTTATCAACTGGTTTGAAATCAGCACTCCTGACGGACGCCTTTCAATCAACAACACAATCGGTGACATTATGAGCACATTCGGTGGTAAAATCGTTATGGTTAAATTCCTTATGATGCTCAAAGACTCTGCAGATGGCGGAAAGAAGAAGGATGACGGCGAAGAAAAGAAAGGCAATATGCTTTCAGGCTTCAAAGTTACTCCTCAGATGCTTAAAAACGTTTACAAGATGGCAAAAGGATTCACAATCAAACGTGTATTCTCAATGCTCGGCGGTTCATTCACAAAAGAACAGATTCTTGAAATCAATGCAAAGCTCAACAAAGTAAAAGCACCAAAGAAAAAGTAAAATAAATACAATGACCTCACAAAGCACAAGCCTTGTGAGGTTTTTCTTTTGTTTAAACAAAAATTAAATTAATTTTATAATCCAAGAAGTTTTAAAATAACTGTAACAACTACTATACCAACAAGCCATTTCACACCGAATGCTAAATCCATAGATATGTCACTGCCCGATGAATTGTTACTTGGTGAATTGTCGATGTCAATCAAAGATTTGTAATGCACATAATCGTGAAAATCAACTTTGCCATCCTTATTCCAATCCATAAAATCACTCCTTAACACTGTGCAAATGCGCATAAACTGCATACAATAAGCAAAACATAATAAATAAGGTCATTTATAACATCTCCTTTTCTGATTACATAATATCACAAAATCGGAGATGTTGCACTTTTTTGTTTTGATTTCTGTACTAAAAAACGGACTCAATAACACGCACTTATCCCCTGTCCGTACAAATATCTATTTCCTTTATTGACTTTTGTATCTCAAAATGATATTATTATCAAGCAAAATTCAAATCGTTGAAAAGATTTTGGGCACCGCAAGTGTCACGCGGGCGCGGTTGAAAAGTTGTTGTTCAACATAAAGAAAATATAATAATGTTAATATGCGGATGTGGCGGAATTGGCAGACGCGCAGGTCTCAGACTCCTGTGGATATTGCTTCCTTGTGGGTTCAACTCCCATCGTCCGCACCATAGTTAAGAGTTCACTTTTTGTGGACTCTTATTTTTTTGTAATCAGTTACTATATGGAGTTGAACCCCGTAACTTTGCATTAAGAATTTAATCCCATTGAAATTAGTATTGACAATGCAATAAAATAAGTATAAAATATATACGATATTTATAAAGCGTTGAGGAAGAACGACGGATAATGTGGATTTGCAGAGAGATTTCGGTTGGTGTAAGAAATCAATTCAGTATCCTGAGACCACTTTCGAGCATTGGTGAAAACGGTTTTACTGATTAAGCCAATCGTATTAACTGCGTTAAAGTTATTTGAGTGGCAGAACAATTGTATTGTTTTGCAATACGGGTGGAACCGTGGAATGTTGTTTTTAGAGCATTTCATCCTGTTTTTTCAGGATGAAGTGCTTTTATTTTTATGTATTTAATGTAAAGGAGATATATTTATGATTAAGGTAACACTTAAAGGCGACGTTATCAAAGAATACGAAGCCGGTACTACTATCGCAGAGATTGCTAAATCTATCGGTATGGGTTTATATAAATCTGCTTGTGGTGGTAAAATCAACGGAAATTACTGTGATTTAAGAACTGCAGTCAATGAAGACTGTGCTCTTGAAATCGTAACATTTGACGAAATCGAGGGTAAAAAGACATTCTGGCATACTGCATCTCACATTATGGCTCAGGCTGTTAAAAGACTTTACCCGGACACAAAACTTGCTATTGGTCCATCAGTTGACAATGGTTTCTATTATGACTTTGATTCAGAGGTTTCATTTACTCCTGAAATTCTCGAGAAAATCGAAGCAGAAATGAAGAAAATCGTTAAAGAGGATTTACCACTCGAAAAGTTTGAGTTATCCCCTGCTGATGCTCTCGCTATGATGGAAGAAAAGGGCGAAATCTACAAGGTTGAGCTTATCAACGAGCACGCTGACAAGGGTGAACCAATTTCATTCTACAAGCAGGGTGATTTCACAGAGCTTTGTGCAGGTCCTCACCTTATGTCAACAGGTTCAGTTAAGGCATTTAAGCTTACTGCTTGTACAGGTGCTTACTGGAGAGGTAACGAAAAGAACAAGATGCTCCAGAGAATTTATGCTACTGCATTCCCTAAACAGGCAGCACTTGAAGAACATCTTGCTCAGCTTGAAGAAGCAAGAAAGCGTGACCACAATAAACTTGGTCGTGAGCTTGAGCTTTTCACAACAAACGAATTAATCGGTCAGGGTCTTCCTATTATGCTTCCAAAGGGCGCAAGAATAATTCAGCTTCTTCAGAGATTCGTTGAAGACGAAGAACAGAAGCGTGGTTGGTTGCTTACAAAAACACCATTTATGGCTAAGAGTGACCTTTACAAGGTTTCAGGTCACTGGGATCACTATTGTGATTGTTTGTTTGTTTTTGGTGACGCAGACCAGGCAGAAGCAAATGGTGAGGAAATCTTTGCACTTCGTCCTATGACTTGCCCATTCCAGTATCAGGCATATCTCAACCGTCCTCGTTCATACAGAGATTTACCACTTCGTTATAACGAAACATCTACTCTTTTCCGTAACGAAGCATCAGGTGAAATGCACGGTCTTATCCGTGTTCGTCAGTTCACAATTTCAGAAGGTCACTTAATGTGTACTCCTGAACAGCTTGAAGATGAATTCAAGGGTTGTCTTGAACTTGCTATTTATATGCTTAAGACTCTTGGTCTTTATGAAGATGTTTCATATCGTTTCTCACAGTGGGACCCTGATGATAAAGAAAAGTATATCGGCACACCTGAGCAGTGGGACGAAGCACAGGGAATTATGGGTAAAATCCTTGATAATCTTGGAATTGATTATAAGATTGGTATTGGTGAAGCTGCTTTCTATGGTCCTAAGCTTGATATTCAGATTAAGAATGTTTTTGGTAAAGAAGATACACTTATTACAATTCAGGTTGACCAGCTTCTTTCAGAAAAATTCGGTATGGAATACACAGATAAAGACGGTTCAAAGAAAAACCCATATATCATCCACAGAACTTCAATCGGTTGCTACGAACGTACTCTTGCTCTTCTTATTGAAAAATATGCGGGTGCATTCCCACTCTGGCTTGCTCCTGAACAGGTAAGAATTCTTCCTATTGCTGACCGTCATCACGACCGTTCATTTGAAATCAAGGCTGAACTTGAAAAAATGGGTATGCGTGTTACTGTTGACGACAGAAGTGAAAAGACAGGCTACAAAATCCGTGAATCTCGTCTTCAGAAGCTTCCATACTGGATTATCATTGGCGACAAGGAAGTTGAAGAAGGCTCAGTATCAGTAAGCAAACGCGGTCAGGGTGACATCGGTTCATTTGTATTTGATGATTTCGTTGCTATGCTTAAAGAAGAAATTGATAACAAAGTAAGATAAGAGGTATTTTATGAAAGCTCCCCTTACCGTAACGGTTATTACCGATACACATTATTATTCAAAAAAACTTGGCACGACCGGTGCTGCTTATGAAATTGCCAACAACAAAAGTGGTGTTTTATTGGCAGAAGCCTCAGAAATGCTTGAAGCTGCATTTTCGCAGATAGCAAAAGACGAGAGAACAGACATCGTTCTTCTTACAGGTGATACAACAAGTAACGGTGATTTTGATTCACATCACGAATTTATTGAAATGCTTCGCGACCTTAAATCAAAGGGTAAAAGAGTCTATGTGCTTACAGCAACTCACGACTATCAATGGGAAGGCGTTCACCACAGATATGAGGGTGATGAAAGAGTTCCTACCCCTGCTGCAAAGCGTGAGGACCTTTACGATATGTATAAGGAATTCGGCCCTGATGAAGCTATTGCAGTTCACAGACAAAGTATGTCATATATCATTCAGTTACAGGATGGTTACAGACTCTTTGCTCTCAATGACGACACAAACTTAAGTGGTAAAAGCGGTTTTTCTGACGAGCTTTTTGAGTGGATTAAGGAACAGATTGCTGACGCCAAGGCAAACGACCAGTTTATCGTTGCTATGACTCACCACCCTCTTATTGCTCCGTCACCTATGTACGAAATCATCGGCAGAGGTGATATGATGGGCGATTATGATATTCGACGCGAACAGCTTGCCGACCTTGGTGTTCAGTTTATGCTCACAGGTCATACTCATGTTCACGATATTGATAAGCATGTAAGTCCAAAGGGCAACTATTTCTATGATATTTCAACTGCTTCAACAGTTGGCTACCCTGCTACTATCAGAAATATTGTTTTTGATACAGAAAATGAAGTTGTTACCACAACAACAGATTTGATTACAGAGCCAGTTAAGTTTGACACTCACGGGAAAGACTTACAGACATATCTTGCTGACCATATGGTTGGTATGATTAGAGATGTAATCAAGGCTGCCGGTGAGGATGTTGACAAGTTTGCTGATATGGCAACTGCTATTAGCATTAAAAAGAATGTAAGCTACAAAATCGGTTGGATTTTAAAGCCAATCTTCAAGTTTATCAATTCTCTTAAAATTGGTACTGTTGGTAACTGGACTCGTAAAGAGACAGGACTTAAAAAGTCTGATTATGCTGATATCAAGGATAAGAGTGTTGTTGACTTCATTGTTGATATAGTGCTTAATTTGTTTGGTGGTAAGAATCTTTACACACCTGATAGTAATGAATACAAAATTGCAATCGGTCTTATCAATATAATTGATTCAATCATCAAGGTTTTACATATTCCGTTAAAGAAGCTTGTAAGAGTTTCTGACTCTGTTCGTGGTATTATTGAACCTTTGCTTTATAACCCGGGTATTCCTGCTTATGATGCTATTATACCAATTATGCCTGTATATGAAGGTGATGAGGTTGGTCCTCAGCCTGAGCCTGCACCAAAGGTTACAACAGTTAAAGACAGTAAAAAGGGATTACCTATTGTTATATTCACAATTCTTTTTGTACTGATATTCTTTTTACCGATTGCACTCTTGTTGCTTATCGGGTTCATTAAAAATCAGATAAAGTACAGAAAATATCTTAAATAATTTAATATTGATTAAGAGGTAATGCAAATTGTATTACCTCTTTTTTTACACAAAAAAAGGCAAGGTAATACCCTGCCTTTCAAAATATTTATTTTTGATTATTATAATCATTCATTCCGTTACATTGTTGCTTTTGCGCCATTGAACAGGTCTTTGAATTGGGACAACCGATACATTTTATACCTTTTTTCTTTTCCCTGACAATATAGGCTATAGCACATCCGATTATCACAACAAGGATTGCGATAATAATAAAATTCTCCATACCACTCACCTGTTATTTTACTTTTAACATTGCTCTTTTCTTCGCCTTTTCAGCCTGAAGCTTTTTAGCCTTTTTATCTCCATTGATGCATAATGCTACAAGAATTGCAACGAATACCAAGACTGCAACAAGACCACCTGCGAAGCCTTCACCTAGCTTACCTATTGTAATAAGAGTACCAATCTGATATACAAGATAAGCTACTGTAAAACCTGTACCAAGTTGAAGTCCGATACCTGACCAAAACCATTTTACACTCTTCATTTCGGAACGCATAGCACCGATTGCAGCAAAGCAAGGCGGTGTAAAGAGATTAAACATAAGATATGCAAGTGCTGCCACCTTTGTAAGTCCCATTGTTGCAGCAACTTCATTAGCTCCACCTGTAAGAGTGAGTTCTTCTGTATCAATGAAGTTTGTGATTGCAAAGCATACTGCCAATGTACCAACAACATTTTCTTTTGCAATAAAACCTGTGACAACCGCTGCTGCAAGTTGCCAGGAAAGAACACCAACAACAGGAACAATCACATAAGCAAACGGTCCTGCAATAGCTGCGAGAATTGATGAATCTGCTGTTTCTGCTACTGTAAAGCTCAAAGTAAACGACTGCATAATCTGAACAACAGTGTTACAAAGAAGAATGATTGTTGCTGCCTTAACAATATATGACCAACCACGCTGACACATTGAAAGGAAAGCTCGTTTGAGTGAAGGTAATTTATATTCAGGAAGTTCAATAATGAAAAATGACTTTTTAATCTTATTGCCTGTAATTTTATTAATAAGAAGTGCACCAACAAGGATAATGACAATACCCACGAAATACATCAAAGGTCCAACCCATGATGCATCACCGAAGAAAGCACCTGCAAAGAGTGAGATAACAGGAAGCTTTGCACCACATGGCATAAACGGTGCTAACATTGCTGTTGCTCTGCGCTCACGCTCGTCACGAATAGTACGACAAGCCATAACTCCGGGAATTGCACATCCGGTACCAACTACAAAAGGAATAATTGATTTACCACTTAATCCCACTCTCTTAAATATAGGGTCAAGTACAACTGAAGCACGAGCCATATAGCCGCAATCCTCAAGAAGTGCTATAAGGAAATACATAACCATAACTAATGGCAAAAAACCGATAACTGCGATAGCACCACCGATTACACCATCAATAAGTAAAGCAGAAACAAGAGGACTTGCATTTTCAAAAAATCCTGCAACCCATTCCTGTGCTACTTCAAGTCTTCCTGTAAGCCAATCTGCAATCCATACACCGGGACCTGCCTGTGAAATCCAAAAAACAAGGAACATAATAACTGCAAAAATCGGAAGACCGAACCATTTATTTGTCAGAATATCGTCAATGTCGTCCTGAAAGTTTCTGTTTCTGGTGAGAATTCTTCGTTTTTCAACAGACTTTACAATTTGATTTACAAATTCGAAACGTTTTTTATCAGCCTCAAGAACAGATTTTTTATCTGATAAAACAACATTACTCTGAACATAAGGTGCTTTCTGAATTTTGCCAATATTTTCTACTGCTACAGCAACAATATCCTTCAAGCCATCTGAAGATGTGGCAATTGTCTCAATAACAGGACAATTCAGCATTTTTCCCAGAACAGCCACATTAATTGCGGTCTGTTTCTTTTCATTAATATCTGTTTTATTCAGTGCTATAACAACAGGAATACCAAGCTCAAGAAGTTGTGTTGTGAAGAAAAGGCTACGACTTAAATTAGTCGCATCAACAATGTTAATAATAACATCGGGCTTCTGATTATTAATATAATCTCTCGTAACACTTTCTTCCGATGTGAAGGGTGACATTGAATAAGCCCCGGGAAGGTCAACAGCAATAAGCTCTTCACCTTCGTTATAAAGACTCTTTTTAATCGGGCTTTCTTTTTTGTCAACAGTAACACCAGCCCAGTTACCAACCTTTTCATTTTTACCTGTCAGACCATTATACATAGTGGTTTTACCACTATTCGGATTACCTGCCAAAGCAATTCTCATAATTTATCTCCTGAAAATTATATGATATAAACAATTAATAAAAATCTGTTAGCAATCGCTAACTAACGAGCAAAATATTTCAGTTACCCCTACTCTATCTTCTATATAGATATCGCTTCA
>JAZSHP010000091.1:0-19627 GCA_045533355.1 Candidatus Fimenecus sp. | reverse complement strand
CTTATATACAGCCTTGCTTTTATAAATTTCAATAACAAAAACAAGAGTAACAGGCAAGAGGAATAACAAGTACATCGGGTTGATTACCGTAACGGTTGTAACAACACAGATAAGAGCAATAATGCCACCGATAATCGCAGCGACGTCCCAACAAATCAGGTCAAAATAGCTTGATGAAAGAACGAGAGTGGCTCTTTGATACTTGTCGTAAAATTCAGGATTTTCGTAACAGCTTACATCAAGCTGAACAGCCTTTTGGAATATTTTATTATTAAGCTTTTTAAGCACGATTTTAGTTGAAATAAGCCTTGTTCTTTCCGCAAATGCAGAAATCACATTCACAAGGAAATATACACCAAAGAAAAGCAAAAGATATGTAAAATATGTCTTGAAATCAGCATCGCCGTCAATGATACTCAAAAGAACTTTTAAAAACAGAATATTCTGGACATACATTGACAAAACCTTGTTGGAAATTTCCGTAACAAGATAGCCGATTAAAAGTCTTTTGTCAGCTTCCCATATAAGCTTTAATGCAAATACAGCATTTTTGAAAATGGGAACCTTGACCGGCTCGTGAAGCTTAATCCACCTCATAAGTTTTCTCCTTTTTGTATTTCAAATTATAATTTGTCGGGGAAGTTTGATTATTTAAATGGTTATGAATCGTAGGGGACGATGAGTCTCACCTGCCGGTTCGGTCGGTGCTTCTGCTTCGCAGAGGTGTCCACCGGACACCCGCACCCCACAACGTCCCGCAGTCGGTCAATAGCACACTTTAGAACGGGACGATGAAGGCATCGTCCCCTACAAGATATGTTGTTCTATATTAATTCCTCGACAAACTCCAAATTATCAACCAAAATTATTTTCACATAATTATAATATAATGAAAAGTATAATTCAATAAAAACAGGAGAAAAAATAAGGCAAAAAGGCATAAAAAAATCGTCCCTAACGGACGTGCTGAACAGAATATTAAAAAATGATTATAAAAATGAAATAACCCTCAGAGCCGATGTTTCTTTACACATCTTTCACTGGCTCGGAGGGTTACTTCTGTTCACTCTTGATATCTAACATCTTTTTATTTACCTCTCATTCTACAGATTTTTCTTTGTCTTCCTGTTTCTTGATTTTCAACTCCACTACACTCTCTACAGTCATCAATATTCTCGAAAAGCGAGACCTTTAATGCATCAGAACCTATTTGTCAATTTTGGAAGACCTCTCTCAGTTCTTAAATCTTAAACAACCTTTAGTTTGCAAGCACTTATCTATATAAAAATTATTCATTATTTCGTCCGTGCTGCTTGCTACACTCTATTTATTTTTTTAAAACTAAATCTTGTTCAGGTTTTAAGAACCTTTTGTGATTTACCTGTACATTGGAATCACCATTTCCTTTCTGTGTCTATAATATAACACAGAAAAAAGCATTTTTCAATATGTAATTTTGTACAAAGTTGATAGTTTTCTTTTATTTAATACGGAGATTTTGTATATTATGACAATAAAACTTTTGAAAATCTATTGACTTTTATTAAAAATTTTGATATTATAAATATGTTGGGCGTCTGAAAAGAGACGCCCTTTTTCCTTTTATTTCATATTTTAAATATACAATTCAACATTTTCTCATATTCTTCATCTGTTATGTGCATAACAGAGCCGTGACGAGGTCGAAGATGGTCGAGGGAATGTTTTTCTTTGTCAACCTTTGTAAAATGAATTAAATCTTCGGATTCCTGCATAAAATATCCGCCTGATTTGAACTGGTCAGCAATAAGCACATATTTGTCAGTGCCAAGAATTTTATATGTACAATGACCTTCAAGTGCAGTATCGGCAACGGAAATTCTGTTGTTTTCAGGCTCATTGTATGGCCCTGAAAGGTTATCGGATACAACATAACAAATTCCGTCCTGTTTTTCGTCAGCAACAAAGAGATAGAACTTTCCGTCCCTTTCAATTATGTCACCGTCAATGGCAGCCATACCGCTTGTTGGATTGTAAAGAATCTTCGGTTCAGTATTGAGAGTAACAAAATCCTTAGTATAAGCATACCAGGGGATAGTGTGCCAACCCTCATCCTCGTTATTGTTGGACCAATAAATCATATATTCCTGTCTTTCCTTATCATATATGACCTGTGGTGCCCAGACACGATTTGCAGTTTTTGTGGACTCAAATTGTGTAAAGTCGATTATTCTTTCATTTTCCCAATGAATAAGGTCAACGCTGTCCCAAATTATCATTGAATTGTTATTTGCCCAACCGTCATAGCAACGCATATCTGTTGCGATAATATGAAAAACTCCGTCCTGACCACGAAAAATATATGGGTCACGACAACATTTTTTGCCAAGAGTCTGTTTGATTACAGGCTCATTATTATTTAATGCAGTAAAATTGTATCCGTCCTCTGAAACTGCAAAATGTACAGATTCGTTTTCAGGCTCGTTACCTGTGAAGTAACAGAAGAGATATTTTGTCAGCTTCATTTTGATACACTCCGTTTTTTCTTGTTATAGACAATGAAATATGTAACAGTCTGAGCAACAAATGTGATTGCCCATGAGATTGTGTATGAGTGATACAGCCATTCAGGTGTGTGAAACTGTGGCAACTGGAAAATTGTGTATATCCAACCGATTCTGAAACCACAAACACCGATAACTGAAATTACCATAGGTGCAAATGATACACCCATACCGCGAAGTCCGCCTCCGGAAACATCCATAAGTCCTAATAAGCAGAAAGGTATGAAAAGGCAACTCATTCTGAGAAGTCCGCTTTCAATGGCCTCAGGTGAGTCGGTAATGTAAATTGAAAGTAATTTTGGGCCTAATAAATATACAAGGGTTGATATCGTAATTCCGATTACAAACACACAGCCAAGGCAGATGAGAAAGACTTTTTTTGCTCGTTTGTACTGATTTGCACCGATATTCTGTCCTGTGAAATTCAGCGTTGTCTGGTGGAATGCGTTGAGGATAACATAAACAAAGCCTTCAATATTGAGTGCCGCTGCATTACCTGACATAACAATTGAGCCGAAGGAATTGATTGATGACTGGATAATAACATTTGAAATTGAGAAAAGTGAGCCCTGAATACCTGCAGGAAGACCAACCTTTATAATCTGCAATATTTCGTCCTTGTAAAATCTGATTTTCGATAAATGGAGCTTACAAGCATCATCTCGCTTTATAAGTGCAAGCATAACAAGAATTGCCGAAATACCCTGTGAAATAGTAGTTGCCAATGCGACACCTGCCACATTAAGGTGAAAAACTGTAACAAAAATCACATTGAGCACCACATTTATAACTCCTGCGAGTGTAAGGAATATAAGAGGGGACTTTGTGTCACCTGATGCACGAAGAATAGCTGCACAGAAATTGTAAATCATCATAAAGATAATTCCCGCAAAGTAAATCTTCATATAAAGAGCAGAAAGGGGAAGTACATCGTCAGGTGTTTTCATCCATACAAGAAAAGTTTCTGAAAGAAAAACACCAACAATTGTAAGAATAACACCGCCAAGCAGTGCTGTGGGGATTGCTGTATGAACAACACGATGAGTTCTGCCTGTGTCACCCGCACCGATAGCCTGTGCCACAGCAACACCTGAGCCCACAGAAAGGCCGACAAAGAGATTTACGATAAGATTGGTGATTGATGTTGTAGCTCCTACTGCCGCAACAGAAATACTACCGCAAAACCGACCGACAATAACAAGGTCAGCTGCATTAAAAAGAAGCTGTAAAAAGCCCGTAAGGATGATTGGGATTGTATATGCAATAACATTTCTGAACAGGGAACCGTTAAGCATATCAATATTTCGTTTGCTCATAATACCGCCTTATTTTTAAAAAAGTTTTATTTCTTCTTTTCAGGAATAACAAATATGAATAAAAGTGAGCTTAAAAGAAGAAGCATAGGATAGAAAAGTTTTGAAATAATCTGGAATGCTGTCATTTCATATCCCAATGTGTTCACAACCGAAAGTGCCACAAGAATCTGCGCACCATAAGGGAGAATTCCTTGGGAAATACAGGAAAATGTGTCAAGAATTGAAGCAGTTTTTCGCGGTGTTATGTCATAATCCTTTGCCATTTCACTTGCAATCGGATTTGCCATAACAATTGCAACTGTGTTGTTTGCTGTTGCAATATCCATAAGTCCGACTAAAAGACCGATACCCAGCTGACCGCTTTTTTTACCCTTGAAAACACGTTTTATGCCATTGAGTAAAGCGTCAAAACCACCGTTGTGCTTGATTAATCCGCAAAGTGCTGCCACAAGGACTGCAACCATTGATGTTTCAAACATACCCGATGCACCTGTACCCATATTAGAAAGCAGGTCTGAAAATGCAATTGACCCTGTTGAAAGCATTATTATACTACCTGAAACAATGCCTATAAGCAAGGTTATAAATACATTTATACCTATAATTCCGCTTATAAGCACAAGCACATAGGGAAGAATCTGAAGCATCCGGTAATCCTTGTTGATATTTTCGGCAACCTCAGTATTAAATGATAATGCAAGAATAAGAATTACAGTCGCAATTGCAGCAGGAACAACTATCGCGAAGTTTGTGCGGAATTTGTCTTTCATCTGACATCCCTGACCGTTACAGGCGGCAATAGTGGTGTCGGAAATAAATGAAAGATTATCACCGAACATGGCACCGCCCACAACTGTGCCGACACAAAGTGGCATTGAAAAGCCGGAGCCCTCGGAAATAGCAATTGCAATAGGTGTAATAAGGGTGATAGTGCCCACAGATGTGCCCATAGCAGTGGAAACAAAGCAACTGATGACAAAAAGCACAACAACTGCGAGTCTTGGAGGTGTAATTGAAAGCATAAAGTATGCCACACTCTCAGCGGAATCTCTGCCCACAACACCAACGAAAATACCCGCAAGCATAAAAATTATAAGCATTGTGATAATGTTTTTGTCACCAACGCCTTGTCCCATAATTTCCAGCTTTTTATCAAGAGAAATACCCTTTGTCTGTAATATGGCAACAAGTATAGCCACAAGAAAAGCCACAACAACGGGAACATTATAAAAGCCCATAGGGATTTTCATAACATATTCAAAAATAATACCCAATGACAAATAAAAAATTACAAATACACCAATGGGAATAAGCGCCATAGCATTAGATTTTTTCATTATTAAATCTCACTTTCTCAATTCAGAATTGAACCTTAGGAATTATATCATGCCTATGTGAAAAGTACAAGGAATTTTTAGTGAAGAGTGAAAAAGGGTGAGAATGTAATGATTAAAAATGCCTTAAGCATAATACTCAAGCCATTTAAGCAATAATTCATAAGTAAAATAATGTTGATAATAAAGGTTTATTTACAACAAAAAAGACGGTGGAAAACTGTTATTTTTTCATTATTCAGCCATATCGGATGCTTTTTTCAGCAGCTTGACAGTGTATCCGTCAAAACTATATGTGTGCTCATCCTGGCGCATGGTGCGTGGCGGATAATCGGTTGTAATAATATGTGACCCGCAAATATCCGTACCGGAATATCTTTCGTCACTAAAATCCGGAAATGAGTCTGCTCTTGTTCGGACAATTACATTATACATTCCGATGCTTGTGGGATTGTTTTTGATAGCATTATCAGGCTCGTTATCGAGGATGAAGGATGTACAGCTTCTGTCGATATCTTCAAACCGAAGCATAGGGAATATGGGCAGGGATTTAATAGTTTCGTCCTGAGCAATATAATCTTCAGTAACATCACAATCGTGCAAAAGCACCATTACCTTGCCGAGAGTTTCCTCCAATGTGAGCCAATCGTCAGCCATACGCATTTCTTCAAAGCTTGCATAATCTCTCATCATCTGTGCAGGTGTAAGAAGTTTGTCACCAAGCACATTTTTAGTGATATCACCAAGAGCGTTGGCATATTCTAATGAAAAATCCTTCATATCCTTGATGTTTGCTACATCACCTTTGGGCTCAATGATAACAGTAATCGGTAAGTGATTAGGATTGTTTTCTGACCACAATCTTATTTCTTCGAGAGCCTTTGCAAAGTTATAACAGCTTGAAACATTATCAAGAACGGGGTCATGAGTTACAATAAAGCTTGTATTTTTACCATCATCAACGGTTTGAATGTCTATTTCAAGATTACGGATGCCGTTTTCAAGCTGAGTGGTAAGAGTATCCATCTCAAATCCGAATTTATCGCCTTTGCGACCGAAAGTCACAATCTGAAGAACTTTATCGTATACTCTTTTCGGAGTTGAGGCAAGTAATTGATAACTGTTATGAGTACCTAAAAAGGCAACCTGGTTGAATTTGACATCATCAGCAAATGCCTGTTGCAAATCAAAATCAGCAAAATTCTGCTCATCACAAGGAGTATAGTTCACATAATACTCGTTTTTAAGATATTCCAGATGTGAATTCTGATACTCAATGTTATTGTCATCATAAAATAATCCCGTCAGAATAACTGAAAGATATAAGGCAGGTATAATCAATGCAACAGCAAGAATAACTGCGATTATAATCCTGAAGGTTTTATTTTTTAATAATTTCATATTATCACCCGAAAAAATTTTACCATAACGGATTGCACTTTACAATGAGCTTTTACGAAAAATAACACAAGACCCTTATGCCGTTATTTTATCAAAAGCTTCTGATGGAGTTTATCTATGCATATTGCTCCGAATGGTGCGGTGATGAGAATTGAAATAACGGCTACTGTCAGCACAATGCTTCCGCAGGAAAGTCCCATAGCCAATGGGATTGTGCCGATTGCTGCCTGAACGGTTGCTTTTGGGGTGTAGCTGAGCATACAGAAAAGACGTTCTTTTTTATTAAGGTCAGTTTTTAAGAGTGAGAGGAATACACCTGACATTCTGAAAACGAGTGCAAGAACAACTACAAGCACCGATGCTACTCCGGCAGCAAAAGCGTATTTAATATCAACAGCAACACCTACAAGTACAAAGAGAAAAACCTCGGCACAGAGCCACAGCTTATTGTACTTGACGGAAAGACGCTTTGAAAGAATATCATACTTCTGATTAACTGTGATTCCCATACTCATTATTGCCAATAAACCTGATATAGGAACAACGACTTCAAGCTTGTTTTCAATCTCAAGGAGTAAGAATGAAATGCTTAAAATAATCATCACCTTAACGGAATCACGGATATGTACTTTTTTGAAAAAGAGTACAAGAATAAGTCCCACAATAACACCGAGCAAAATTCCGAGGATAATTGAAAGCGGTATTTGTAAAAAGCTTGTTGCTGTGATTTCACCCGTTGATGCAAATGCAGTAAGCACGGTAAACACTACAATAACAAAAACATCATCAACCGATGCACCCGCAAGAATCAGCTGAGGAATACTCTTGTCTTTTCCGTAGCCCTCGTCAATAAGCTTAATCATTCTCGGTACAACAACTGCGGGAGAAACAGCGGCAATCACACTTCCCATTACTGCGGCTTCAAGATGAGTAATGCCAAGAAGCATCGGAGCAAAAATGCTTGTTCCCACCATTTCAATAAGAGCGGGTACAAAGCACATCAATACAGCGGGTCTGCCGATTTTCTTAAGGTCGGTGAGATTCAGAGAAAGCCCTGCACGGGTGAGAATAATCACAAGTGCAATTTGCCGTAAATCTGTCGAAATTTCAATAATTGAAGTGTCAATCAGGTTAAGTGCATGGGGACCTAACACAATTCCCACAAGAATCATACCAAGCAATCCCGGTAGTTTCATTTTTGTGAAAAGGAAGCTGAAAAACAGTCCTGAAAGTAATATAAGTGCGATACTTGTAAGCATAAAATCCTCCTGAAAAAACAAAAAAGCCGACACCTTCTGCGTAAAATTGCAGAAGCCATCAGCTTGAAATAAGCGGTTCTGGGATAAATCCCACGGGAGAGCCTCATTCCCGATGAGTGTATTGTATCACAATTAAAATAAAAAAGCAACGGAAAATACTGTTGCTCATAGTGTTTTATTTATTTTCAAGCAGGGAGCAAAAGTCCACATAAACACCGGCTGTCCAACCCATCATAGCAGGAGTTTTGTATTCTTTATTGTTAGAAACTTCGCCGGTTGTAACATTATATTTTTCCCACAGATTTTCAGTTGCTTCAAAGACTTTTTCAACTAAACACTTGTATTTTTCTGCGATACGAAGAGCATCTTCACGGTATCCGTAACGCAAAAGTCCATGCACAACAATATATTGTAAACAAGCCCATCCGTTTGGATAGTCCCATTGCAAATTGTATAAATCGTCTCTTTTTTCGCAACAAGCCACACCGAATTCAAATTCTATTTTCGGTAACAATTCAACCGTGCGTTCAGCTTGTTTACTTGTGCAGACACCTGAAAATAAGGGATAAAACTGTGCGATTGAAATAATATCTGATTGGTTGTTTTCTATAAAATTATAGTCACAAAAAGCACCTGTTGTATCGTTCCACATAAGCTGTGTCATTCGGTTGCGTCGTTGTTCTGCTTTTTCAGACCAAGCTTTCTCGCATCCGTTTTTCAGTTCAGCAGAAAAGAACGCCATATCCGTTTCTATACCGAAAAGTAATGAATTCAAGTCCACCCAAGCATAATTATAACAGTCAAGACCCATACGGCTGTTGCAATCCCAACCACTTTCGGCAAAGGAATACATAGCCTGACCGTATTTTTCTGCAACACACTCATCATCAGGCTTTTCAATATTGAATCGTTTACATAAAACGTTGCAAAAATCCATCAGTTCATCATGAGAAAATTTACCGTAATATCGGTTAAGACCACAGGGAGTCTGCCTTTCACTTTCCCAGAATTCATACTCTTTTTCAAGGGCCTTGTAGCACTCATCAAGCCACTTGGTATCTCTTGTCTGCCCGTAAATGCAACGAACCATTTGTGAAAGGAAAGGTGGCTGTGAACGAGAAAGATAATATGTACGGTTACCATTAGGCATAAACCCGAATTTGTTTATGAGGTAGCACATATTATCGACATTGTTTTTTGCCTGTGCCAAGCGTCCCGATTTAATCAGACCAATATTTGTGAAATAAACATCCCAATAATACATTTCCTGAAAAGCACCTTCACAGCAAGGCACAGTGTATGGTTTTGGCAAACCAATCAGGGTGTCATTATCGTCTGTAAAAAAGCGAGTGGTATTGTTCCAGTTGGCTTCGATATATTCCTTAACGTTCATAGTTTCCACCTGCACAAAGCATATTTGTTGGGTTAATTATATCACACTGACACCACAAAATTCAATCGATTTATAGGGGTGATTTTATACTCCGTACACCTTTATCTATACTCCGTACACTTTTACAATTCCACCGGTACTCTTAAAAACACAAAAAGTACTCATTTTCAGAGTGCTTTTGGGCAAAAAAAGACCGAAATCCCTTGAACGCGGGATTTCGGCTGTATTACCTAAGTTGTACTTAGGTGGTGGTCGTGACATGAGTCGAAGTATATTTAATACAATTAAATCATTTTCTTCTCCATAATTTTCTCATAGGGTCATTAACTTTCTATGTAGTATTCAAAAGGATTTATGTCATTGAAATGGTCACTGTCAATTAATCTTTCTTGCTTATATTCGGATAGCATTTTATGCATCATTTCAATTTCCAATTGAAATGATTTTGGAAGAGTGCTTTCACCCAAGATTTTAACTACATCTGCATCACAGGTGCTCCATAAAAGGTCCCAGAACGCATCCCAATTCGCACTATACCATTCAGGAAAATCAAAAGTAACTCTAATTCTCTCGTGTATTTCACCCAAGTATTTACAATCAGTTAAGTCTAAAGTAATTATTTTCTTCTGTTCCATAATTTTCTCCTATAATTTCATAAAACGTTGCATAGTGGTCATAAGTTACAAATATTAAACCATCATTTGACCACAAAATTCTATGTTTATTTCGTTTGCCTTCATAATAATTTATATCAGCTTCATACCAAATACGACCGTCAGCTTGTGGTAAGTGCCCATTGGAATTATTATATATTCCTCCTGAAATCATTTTTCCTGGAATAAATGTTGATGGTGATCTTCCTGGACGCCAGCCTTCTTCTTTTGCGTTATCTTTAGTTACATAATAATCCGGTAATTTGCAAAAATATTTCAACCAGAAGTCTGCACCGGCTTCACCATTTTTTGTTGCTCCTCCTGCAAAAATTGATTCCATAGGCTCAATTTTACAACGGCAGTTTTCGTGTAATGGTGGTTCTACAATTCGCCACTCATTTATATTATAAATTTTTCCGTGTAGAGTGCGACATTCAAGACAAGTTCGCAAATCAAGAATTGCTCTCCAATTTTTATAACTCACACTTTGAATAGTTACAGGCTCATAAGTGTCAAGAACTCCTTTTTCTATTATAACTGGACTTGTGTAATATACAATAGTTTTCTTAATATAATTTTTATTCATTAAAATCCTCCATTTAATTGAACGAACAAATGTTCTACCAACTATTGTAGAGGGGAAATGATGATTTGTCAAGTGCTATGGTAAAAAGAAAAAAGAAGTTCCAATTAAATGGAACTTCTTTTTGTATCAATTGTTGATACTCAAGTGGTCGAGATGACAGGAGTCGACCATCTGCTCGCATATTACTCGCTTGGCGACCCAAATTCTTGCGAATTTCGGTACCCGCCAACCGCTTTTTGCTAAAAATGATTCCCCGAATCATTTTCTTAACGCAAAAACCTCCACGAGGTTCGACTCTTCATTTTTAATGCAAAACAAAAAAGGCACCATAAAGGTACCTTTTCCGTTTTGGTCGAGATGACAAGATTCGAACTTGCGGCATCCACGTCCCGAACGTGGCGCGCTACCATCTGCGCTACATCTCGATATTATATTCAGAAATTTTTATATTTTTTTAGTTATATATTTTATTTTCGCGCCACTACGTGGCTTACGGTTAAAACATAGTCGTTTCTGCTCGTTGGCACTTCGCATAACTCCTTGTTTTGCCCCTTTTCGCACTCCCTTTATCTGCCACCGGCAGCGGTCGTGCTCAAAACTACCACTGCGCTACATCTCGATATACATTTAGATTTTTGTGCTTAGATATTATAATATGATTTGAAAAATAAATCAAGTATATTATGAGTTTTTGATATTTATTTTGAAAAGTTAATGCGGGCAAGAATCGGATTAATAAAGAAGACGGTGGAAATCCACCGCCTTGATTTTTGTTTATTTTTTCCAGTTAATCTTTAACTCATCAATGTTATTACCCTGGAAGGTTGGATACCATTTTTCGCCGAGAGTAAGGTCGGCTTCTTTACTGTCCACATTAACAGTCAGAAGATTTTTGCAGTTATAAAAAGCGTAGGTGTCAATTTGCCTGATGCTTGCAGGAATGTCAAGCTCTGTGAGTTCATAGCAATATGAGAAGGCGTCCTTGCCGATGAGTTCAAGATTTTTAGGTAATTTTATGTCTTTAACCTTTTCACAATGGAAGAAAGCCTTTTCTTCGATTCGCTTTACGGAATCAGGAATAATAATTTCAGTAATATTCCAGCATTTATAAAAAGCTTTTGTACGGATTGTTTCAACACCGTCCGGAATAGTATACTTTGAAATTTTGATGTCATTACCTTCTGCATCCTTTGAGTCAACCAAGCCCTTTGCAAGAGGGTAGAAGAGCAAGGTTTTCATATCTTTTGAATAAAGAACGCCATCCGCATCACAGAAGTAGGGATTGTTGTCATCAACATTAAAAGCTGTAACATGCTGGTTATTTTCCATTGCCCAAGGACCGATTTCCTTAACGTTTTTACCGATTGTAATTTCAGTTACATATTCCAGATTGACAGCTGCAAAGTCGTTGATTTTTGTAACAGGAACACCCTCGTATTCGTCCGGAATAACAATCTTTGTAACAGTTACCTTGTTAGGTAATTTTGTAACAGCTGCCTCACCGTTTTCAATAGCGTATTCTATTTCGTCACTTTCAATACCTAAAAAGGCAGATGCCGCACCGCAACCTGAAAACAAAAAACTGACACAAAGAAGAAGTGCTGCAATTTTAATAATGTTTTTCTTCATATCAAACTACCTCACTTTCTACGGAATCCTGCTCCTCAATTTCACGAAGCCTTGCTTGTAGCTCTTCAACACACATATCGTGTTTTTCACGTGTAAGGTCATAGAAGAAGAACGGAATTATCATAAGAACGGTACTGATAATTGTTGCCCATGTGTAAATATTGAATACCTGATTGAGAATTGCCTGGTCAAAAAGAACGTCCCAGTCAGATGTAAATCCGACTTTTGCAAGAAGCCATGGAATAATAAAACCAAGAACTGCATTTATAGGGTTTAAGAACCAACTGAACACACCTGCCATAGAGTCAGCACGTTCACCGTATTTCCACTGGTGATAGTCCTGAATATCGGCACCAAGACCAACATTGATACCGTCAACAACAGGCTGGAATGTGTTTCTTAAGAACATAGCACCAATAAACACATAAACATTCTCAATTCTTACTGCAAACAGCATAAGAATGATTGTGAGAAGTGCAATACCTCTGAATGCAATAAGAATGTTTCTTTTCTGAAATTTCTTTGTAAGGATAGGACAAAGAATATTACCGAAGGTCATACCAACAACAACCACATTTGCAGCAACACCGTAAAGTGCTTCCATTCTGAGAGAATAAATAAACCAGAATTGAAGAAGACCACCAACCAATGCTGACCATTGTCCCAAAATTGTGGAGATATTTGTAATCCAGAAATATTTGTTTTTAAGAACATTTTTAGCACCGTTAAAGAATGTAACCTTCTTACGCTTATCACCGGACGCTTCTATAACACGTTCTTTACAATAAATGCCGGCTAACGAAACAAAAACACCAATAAATCCAAAAATAGGAACAAAGATTTTGTATGTAGTGATGCTAAGATAACCACCCGTTAACTGAATAAGTGCAGGGAAGAACATATTGATGATTGATGGGAAAAAACCTGTGATAATAGGAACAATTGAGTGGAGTCGCTGTCTTTCCTGTGAATTTGGTGTCATAAAAGTAACAAGACCATTAACACCAACATAGGAGTTGTAAAAGTAGTTCATCAAAGTGAAAGCACCGTGGAGAATTACAAGTTTATATACACTTGGAAGTCCCTGAATAGGTAAAAACGGTATTATTGACATAACTATTGCTGCGGGAAAACCACAAAGAAGAATAAAAGGTTTAAGTCTTCCGTACTTTGCACAGAATTTTTTACGAATACCCCATGTTATGTAGTTCGTGATACCACTGATAAATAGAATGTTTGCAACAATTTGTGGTGTTCCTAACATAAAATTAAGTGCATCCATAGGTATAAAATAGCATAGAAAACCTATAACAATTTCACCTGAATAACAGATGTGAGCAAATTTTTTCATTTTTGGTGAAAGTTCACCGTGATTTTCATAGATAAGAACACCGATAGGGTTCATAAACATAAGCACATAACCTATGATTGTACTGATAAGGTTAACAAGCTGGAATTGTATATTACTGAGCCCCATAATTGAACCACAGAAATATGAAGCACTGAATGATAACATTCCCGATGCTGTCAGGAAAATATAAGAACCTGCCTGTGTCGCTGTGTATGCAGCAAATTCCTTTAATGAAACAAATTCACCTTCATTCGGTGTGTTCCAATGATCCTTGACATATCCCGGAAACCCTTTAACCTTGCCGATGATTTCAGCTTTTTTCATTTGACCAGTCCTTTCGCCTGAAACTAATGCAATTATACTACAAAATTCATTTAAAATAAAGCAATAAACCGCCAAAAAAATTTTTTGTGAAATATGTCATAATTAACACTTTATATCTGTTATAAATGACGAAAAAAGTGCGTTATAAAAAATTATCTATGAGGGTTCGAATTTTGTATTTTATATGGTATTTGTTTGTTTATTATGTTATAATAAATATGAATTTGATTTTTTTGGTGATGCGAAATGAAAATTTTAGCAATTGACGGTAACAGTATACTCAACAGAGCCTTTTATGGCATTCGTGCCCTTTCAACAAAGGACGGCAGATTTACTAACGGTATTTATGGCTTTCTTACAATTTTAATGAAGCTTTCCGACGAGGTTAAGCCCGATGGTGTGGCTATTGCATTTGACCTTAAAGCACCAACATTCCGTCATAAAATGTATGAGGGATATAAGGCAAATCGTCACGGAATGCCACCTGAATTGGCACAACAATTGCCTGTACTTAAAGAGCTTTTAACAGCATTGGGTTATAAAATTCTCTCTCTTGAGGGATATGAAGCAGACGATATTTTAGGCACAGTTGCGAAAATGTGTGAAAACGGAAATGAGTGCTTTATTGCAACAGGTGACCGTGACTCATTCCAGTTAATCCGCGATAATGTTACTGTTTTGCTTCCTCATACAAAAATGGGTACAACCACAACTGAAACATATACTCCATCAAGAATTATGGAGGAATATGGCGTAACTCCTGTGCAGATGATTGACATTAAAGCACTTCAGGGTGACGCTTCTGACTGCATCCCCGGTGTTGCAGGTGTTGGTCAGAAAACAGCAGGGGATTTGATTCAGAAATTCGGTACAATTAAGAATATCTATGACAATATTGATACCCTTGATATCAAAGAAAATCTTAAAAATAAGCTTATTAACGATAAGGAAAAAGCATTTTTGAGTTATACTCTCGGTACAATTATCAATAATGTGCCTATTGAATATGAACTTTCCGATTTTGTGGTGCAGAATGTTGATGAAAGCAAAGCAAGAGCTATGCTTGCTGACCTTGAAATGTTTAAAATTATTGAAAAACTTAACTTTTCCGCACCTACTGTAACAGAAAAAAAGACAGAAAAGGTCAAGGAACTTGAGTTTACATCAGATTTTGACACAAATGACCTTTTGAATAAAGTTAAAGCAGAGAACAAGGCATATTTTACCGCCGATTACAAGGATTTGGACAACCCTCAATTCTGTTTTTTGTGTGATAATACAGTTTATCACCTTGAACCAATGCATTTTGGCTATTTTGAGTTCGTAAAATCAGTCCTTGAAAATGAAAATATCAAGAAATATACTGACAACTCAAAGCTTTTATATCGTTTTGCATTCTTGAATAGCATTGAAATCAAGGGTATGGCTCTTGATACATCTCTTGCAGGATATATTCTCAATCCATCGGCAAACGGTTATAATCCTTTACGACTTTGTGAGGAGTACAAAGCACCAATTCCAAAGGTAAATACAGAATTACCACTCGCTATTGACTGTGCAGTTATGAAATCAGTCAGCACAAGAATTTTGACAGAAATCGAGGCTAATGAACAAGAATATCTCCTTTATAATGTTGAAATGCCACTTGCTGAAGTATTGGCATCTATGGAGCATTTAGGCTTTATGGTTGACCGAAAGGGTATTGCTGAATTTACTCAGAAAATAAGCCTTGAGCTTAAAAATATTCAAAATGAAATATATGAACTTGCAGGTGAGGAGTTCAATATTAATTCTCCAAAACAGCTTGGTGTGATTCTTTTTGAAAAAATGGGATTACCTGCAAAGAAAAAGACAAAGAGCGGATATTCAACAAATGCGGATGTGCTTGAAAGTCTTCAAAATGAAAACCCCATAATCGAAAAAATTCTTTGGTTCAGAACACTTTCAAAGCTTTATTCAACATACTGTGAGGGACTTTTGAAAGTTATCGGTGAGGATGGAAGAATACATTCTTCATTTATTCAAACAGAAACGAGAACAGGACGAATTTCTTCAACTGAACCAAATCTTCAGAACATTCCTGTTCGTAAGGAAATTGGTCGAGAAATGCGTAAATTCTTCATAGCAAAAGAGGGAAGCCTTTTAGCAGATGCTGACTATTCACAGATTGAACTTCGAGTACTCAGCCATATTGCGGATGATGAAGAAATGCTCAAGGCCTTTAATGATGAGGTTGATATTCACACAGTTACTGCATCGCAGGTGTTCAATATGCCTGTGCAGATGGTTACACCACTTATGAGAAGTCGTGCAAAGGCAGTTAATTTCGGTATTGTTTACGGTATTGGTGCATTTTCACTTGCAAAGGATATTGGCGTTACAAGGAAAGAGGCCGATGATTATATCAAGGGTTATCTTCGTCATTATTCAGGTGTTGACAAATATATGGAAACAGTTGCAAGTGATGCCAAGGAAAAGGGGTATGTTTCAACTCTCTGGGGCAGAAGAAGATATCTCCCTGAGCTTAATTCCTCCAACGGAATGTTACGTGCATTCGGTGAAAGAGTTGCAAGAAATATGCCTATTCAGGGTACTGCTGCTGATATTATCAAAATTGCTATGGTTCGTGTTTATAATCGTCTTAAAGATGAGAATATGGATGCAAAACTTATTCTTCAGGTGCACGACGAATTGATAGTTGAAGCACCTGAAAACGAAATCGAAAAAGCCGCTAAAATCCTCAGTGAAGAAATGGAAAATGCTTGTCAGATGAAAGTTCGTTTGAGAGCAGATGTCAATATCGGAAAGACTTGGTATGAAGCAAAAGGTTAATTATGAAAAAAATAATGTTTATTTGCAGTGGTAACACCTGCAGAAGTCCTTTGGCAGAAGGACTTTTCAAAAAATATTTAAATGAAAATAATATAACTGATATTGAAGTTGGCAGTGCAGGTATTGGTGCATTTCCCGGTGATGGTGTAAGTATTAATTCAATTCTTGTGGCAGGTAGCAGGGGGATTGATATTTCCGAGCACAGAGCAAGAAATATTAATCCTGAACACCTTATGTCAACTGATTTGTTCTTCTGTATGAGTGATTCTCATAAGCAGGTGCTTTTAAGACATTGCGATGAAAATAAAATTGTTGTTTTGAATGTGCCTGACCCTTATGGCAGACCTATTGAGGCTTATGAGGAATGTGCGAAAATGCTTGAAAATCAGTTTCCGCAGATTCTTGAGAAAATTCAAGGTACAGTAACCATTCGTGAGATGACGGAAAGTGACATAAAGGATATTGCAGACCTTGAAAAAGTGTGCTTTTCAGAGCCTTGGAGTGAAAATTCCTTGCGAGATGAACTCGCAAACGAAACTGCAAGATTTTATGTTCTTCGTAATGGTGAAAATTTATTGGGTTATATTGGCTCAAACAATATTTGCAACGAGGTTTACATAACCAATGTGGCAGTAAACGAGAATTGTCGTGGTAAGGGCTATGGAAAAATCCTTGTTAATCATTTAATCAAGCAAAGTGAACTTGAAAGAGCATTTTTTATCACTCTTGAGGTGCGAAAATCAAACGAAAATGCCATTAAATTATACGAAAAATGTGGATTCAAACTGATTGGTGAAAGAAAGAATTTCTATTCCAAGCCAACTGAGGATGCACTTATTTATACATATTACATAGAGGAATAATTATGAAAATTTTAGCAATTGAAAGCTCATGTGACGAAACTGCAGCAGCCGTTGTGGAAGACGGCAGAAATATATTGTCAAATGCAGTATCAACACAGATTGAAAAACATAAAATATTTGGTGGCGTTGTGCCTGAAATCGCATCAAGATTACATACGGAAAACATCTCTGCAGTTGTGGAAAAAGCTCTTAAAGATGCAGAATGTACACTCGATGATATTGACGGAATTGCAGTGACCTATGCACCGGGACTTATAGGTGCGTTGCTTGTTGGTGTCAACTACGCAAAGGGGCTTGCTCTTGCAAGTGGTAAGCCACTTATTCCTGTACATCATTTGCGTTCACATATTGCAGCAAATTACATTACCCATAAGGAATTGAAACCACCATTTATGTGCCTTGTTGTGTCAGGCGGTAATACATTACTTTGCAAGGTAAATGACTACACAGATTTCGAGGTTGTGGGTCGCACTCGTGATGATGCAGCAGGTGAGGCTATGGATAAGGCTGCTCGAACTTTGGGGCTTCCTTATCCCGGTGGTGTAAATCTTGATAAAATCTCAAAAGCTGGGGATAATACAAAGTATAAATTCCCAAAACCTCGTGTTGATGGTTGTCCTCTTGATTTCAGTTTTTCAGGACTTAAAACATCAGTTATAAACCTTGTTCACAATGCAACACAAAAAGGAGAAGCTCTTGAAACTGCCGACGTTGGTGCATCCTTTATCAATGCTGTTGTCAATTCACTTGAGGACAATACTGTTAAGGCTATGGAAATGCACAATGAAAAAACACTTGTACTTGCAGGTGGTGTTTCTGCAAATTCAGTTCTTCGTGCAAGAATGGAAAAACTGGCAGAAGAAAAAGGCTGGGAGTTGTATCTTCCTGATTTATCTCTTTGCGGTGACAATGGTGCGATGGTTGGTGCACAGGGCTATTTTGAATTTTTGAAGGGTACAATTGCCCAAATGGACTTAAACGGCAAGGCAACCGCGGACATTGAAAAACCTTACGAAAACTGAGTTTTTATATAATTGTATATAATATATACAGAAAATGGTCTTTGTTAATTGACAAATTATTAACATTTTAACTATTGAAAAAATGCAGGATTTAGTATATAATTATTCAAAATAGGTGAATGTGGCTTATTTTGTTATTAAATTAGAATTTATATAAAGGAGTAAACTACTATGGCACTCACAAAGAACAAGTCAATTCTTGAGTGGATTGACAAACAGGTAGAACTCGTTAAGCCAGACAACATTGTTTGGATTGACGGTAGCGAAGAACAGATTGAAGCTCTTCGTGCAGAAGCTTGTGCATCAGGCGAACTCGTAAAACTCAACCAGGAACTTCTTCCTGACTGCTACTATCATAAGACAGCAGTTAATGACGTTGCTCGTGTTGAAGACAGAACTCTTATCTGCTCAAAGAAGGAAGAAGATGCAGGTCCTACAAACCACTGGATGGACCCAGAAAAAGCATACGCTATGCTTTATGATATTGCTAAGGACAGCTACAAGGGCAGAACAATGTATGTTATCCCTTACTCAATGGGTCCTGTTGGTTCACCTCTTGCAAAAGTAGGTATCGAACTTACTGACTCAATCTATGTTGTTCTTAACATGGTTATTATGACTCGTGTTGGTAAGGCAGTTATGGAAGCTTTCGGTGACGAAAGCAATGACTGGGTTCGTGGTCTCCACTGCCGTTGCGACATCGACGCTGAAAAGAGATGGATTTGTCAGTTCCCTAAAGATAACACAATCATTTCAGTTAACTCAGGTTACGGCGGAAACGTTCTTCTTGGTAAAAAGTGCTTTGCTCTTCGTATTGCTTCATATCAGGGTAAAAACGAGGGCTGGCAAGCAGAGCATATGCTCATTCTTGGTACTGAAAAACCACAAGGTGAAGTTAAATATATCTGCGCTGCTTTCCCATCAGCTTGCGGTAAAACAAACCTTGCTATGCTTATTCCACCCGAAGGCTATCAGGCAAAGGGCTACAAAGTATGGTGCGTAGGTGACGATATTTCTTGGATTAGAAAAGGTCCTGACGGAAGACTTTACGCTATCAACCCAGAAAACGGCTTCTTCGGCGTTGCTCCCGGTACAAATGTTAAGTCAAACCCAAATGCTCT
>JAZSHP010000147.1:0-13462 GCA_045533355.1 Candidatus Fimenecus sp. | reverse complement strand
GATATTTCAGGCAGAGTTGTTGGTGAATACCTTTCAACAAGTGAAAATGCAAAAGACCTTATCAGAATGATGAAGGAAAGCTATGATTTACTCAAGGACCACCCTGTTAATATTGAAAGAATCAAGAATGGTAAACGTCCTGCAAACTCAATATGGCTTTGGGGTGAAGGCAAAAAACCTGCACTTTCACCATTTGAGGAGCTTTATGGCATCAAGGGTTCGGTTATTTCAGCCGTTGACCTTCTTAAAGGTATCGGCAAATGTGCTAAAATGGAAACACCTGATGTAGAAGGTGCGACAGGATATATCGATACAAACTTTGTTGGTAAGGCAGAAGCAGCTGTTGAATCACTCAAGAATGGTTGCGACTATGCTTATATTCACATTGAAGCTCCTGATGAATGCGGTCACAGAAGAGAGCCTGAGAACAAGGTTCGTGCTATTGAAATTATTGACGAACAGGTATTACCTATTCTCTTTGAAGGTCTTGAATGTTATGACGATTACAAGATTATGATTCTTCCTGACCATCCGACACCTATTGTTACTGCAACTCACGCATCTGACCCTGTTCCGTTTATGATTTATCATAAGAACAATGAGGTCCCAGGTGTTGAAACAATTAACGAAGAAACAGCAAAGGCAACAGGACTTTTCGTAGAAAGTGGCGTTGCACTTATGAAGAAATTCTTGGAGGACTGATTAAAATGGCATATAAAATAGAAACTAACTGTGTTCAGGGTGCTTACAGACCAAAAAACGGTGAACCACGAGTACTCCCTATCGCACAAAGTACAACATTCAAATATGATACAAGTGAAGCAATGGCTAAGCTTTTTGACCTTGAACCGGGTTATATGTACACTCGTCTTGCTAACCCTACAAGTGATATGGTTGCACAGAAAATCACAATGCTTGAGGGTGGTGTTGCAGGTGTTCTTACATCATCAGGTCAGGCTGCAAACTTCTTCTCACTTATCAACATTATGGGTGCAGGTGACCATTTTGTTAGTGCTGCTACAATTTACGGTGGCACATTCAACCTTTTCAATGTTACAATGAGAAAGCTTGGCATTGACGTTACATTCGTTGACCCAAATGCAAGTGAAGAAGAAATTCAGGCTGCATTCAAGCCTAACACAAAGGCTCTTTTCGGTGAAACAATTGCAAACCCATCACTTGATATTCTTGACATCGAAAAGTTTGCAAAGATTGCTCACGCTAATGGTGTTCCGCTTATTATCGACAACACATTCCCAACACCTATCAATTGCCGACCATTCGAATTTGGTGCTGACATTGTTACACATTCAACTACAAAATATATGGAAGGTCACGCAAACATTATCGGCGGTGCAGTTATCGACAGCGGTAACTTTGACTGGGAGCAGAATGACAAATTCCCTGGTCTTACACAGCCTGATGAAAGCTATCACGGTGCTGTTTATACAAAAGATTTCGGCAAAGCCGGTTATGTTACAAAAATCGTTGCACAGCTTCTTCGTGACTACGGTTCAACTCCTGCTCCACAGAACTCATATTACCTTAATTTAGGTCTTGAAACACTTCACCTTCGTATGGAAAGACATTGTTCTAATGCTCTCGCAGTTGCAAAATACCTTGAAGCAAATGACAAGATTTCATGGGTTAACTATCCTGCTCTTCCGGGCAACAAGTATTATGACCTTGTGCAGAAATATATGCCAAAGGGTACTTGCGGTGTTGTTTCATTCGGTGTTAAGGGTGGCAGAGATGCAGCTGAAAAGTTTATGAACTCACTTAAGCTTGCTGCTGTTGTTACTCACGTTGCAGATGCAAGAACTTGTGTTCTTCACCCTGCTTCATCAACTCACAGACAGCTCAGCGACCAGGAATTAGTTGAATGTGGTGTATCACCTGACCTTATCAGATTCTCAGTTGGTATTGAGAATGTTGAAGACATTATCGCAGATATTGAACAGGCACTTGCTAATATATAAATGCAAAATTCAAAATGATATAAAAATTCTCCCTTGTTTTTACGCAAGGGAGTTTTTTATTAAATTATAATTTGTAGGGGAGAATGATTATTAATTTAAATATGAATCGTAGGGGACGATGCCCACATCGTCCCGTTCCAAAGTGTGCTGTTAACTTACTGCGGGACGATGTGGGGTGCGGGTGTCCGGTGGACACCTCTGCGAAGCAGAAGCACCGACCGAACCGGCAGGTGAGACCCGTCGTCCCCTACAAGATATGTTGTTCTATATTAACTTTCCGATAAACTCCGATTTGCAATTGTATATTGAAAAATAATATATATTTTGTTACAATGATATAAAATCTGATTTTAAAGGAAAATTTGTTATGAAGACTTATAATCTCAACGGACAATGGAAAATGACTCGTGTTGCAACGGGAGATAAATATGATGTGAATGTTCCCTCTGACAATTACACTCAGTTGCTTGAATTAGGTGCTATTCCTGACCCATATTACAAGGATAATGAAGCAAAGGTTGAATGGGTTGGTCGTGAGGATTGGACTTATGAAAGGACATTTTCACTTTCTGAAGATGACCTTAATAATCGTAAAGTTTTACTTGTGTGTAAAGCCCTTGATACACTCTGTGATGTTTTTGTAAATGACACACTTGTCGGTAAGGGTGAAAATGCACATCTTAAATATGAGTTTGATATAAAAAATGTGGCAAAAGCAGGGGATAATACCCTTAAAATTACATTCTTTGCACCAACAACCTATGCCGAAAAAAGACAGGCAGAAAAGCCAATTCCAAAGAATTTCAACGGTACTGATGGTGCTGCATATATGCGTAAACCACATTGTCATTTCGGTTGGGACTGGGGTCCGCATCTTCCTCTTTCAGGTGTTACAGATGATATCTGGGTTGAGTGCTTTGATAGTCGTCTTGCTGATGTTGAAATCAAGCAGATTCACGAAGATGGCAAGGTAACAGTTAAAATCAATCCTGTTGTTGACGGTGAGGGTGAAGTGTCTGCAAAGATTATCTGTCCTGATGGTACAGAAAAGATAATCGAAAACAACGAAATTGTAATTGAAAACCCTGAACTCTGGTGGACAAAGGAATTATCAGAAAAAGAAAAACAACCACTTTATACAGTAGTTGCAACAATGGGTGATTCAGTTGTTTCAAAGAAAATCGGTCTGCGTACAATCCGTCTTGACCGTTCAAAGGATAAGTATGGTCACAATTTCTGCTTCTACCTTAACGGTGTGCCAATTTTCGGTAAGGGTGCTGACTGGATTCTTCCTGACTCACTTATGGGCAGAGTAACAAACGAAACTTATGATTACTACATAGATTCAGCACTCAGTGCAAACTTCAATATGCTTCGTATCTGGGGTGGTGCTTATTATCTCCCTGACTATTTCTATGAACAGTGCGACGAAAAAGGTCTTCTTTTATGGCAGGACTTTATGTTTGCTTGTCTTATGTATCCGTTCTACGAAGAAGATTTCCTCCAGAATGTGTTAAAGGAAATCAGATATCAGATTATGCGAATCAAATCCCATCCATCTCTTTGCCTTTGGTGTGGTAACAATGAGGTGGAAACAATGTTCGCATATATGCCTGAGTCAATGAAGATTGTTCAGTGGTACAAGAAATTTTTCTATGAGATTCTTAAGGATTTGACAACTGAACTTGACCCTGACACACCATATATCGAAACATCACCAATTGGTGAAGGCTTCCGTAAGGGTGTAACAGGTGACGACCACGGTGATACTCATATGTGGACAGTTTGGCATGGTCAGAAACCACTTAACTATTACAGAACAAGACCTACTCGTTTCTGTAGTGAATTTGGTCTTGAGTCATTACCGTCAATGGATGCTGTCCGTCAATTTGCAGAGGAAAGTGATTACTATATCACAAGTGATATCTTCAATTCTCACCAGAAGTGCAAAAACGGTAACAGAAAAATGCTCTATTATCTCCTCGAAAAGTTCTATGAGCCTGAAAAGTTTGAAGATTTAATCTATATGACAAATCTTATTCAGAAGGAATGTATTCAGGATGCAACTGAGCATTGGCGTCGTCATCGTGAGCGTTGCAACGGTTCGCTTTTCTGGCAGTATAATGACTGTTGGCAGGCTCCGTCCTGGTCAAGTGTTGACTATACAGGTAAATGGAAGGCGCTTCAGTATGCTGCTCGTCATTTCTTTGAGCCACTTTGTGTGTCAATAGAAGAAACAGATAAGGATTATAAAATTTACATTCTTAATGATACAATTTCAGACCATAAGGTGAATGTAGATGTTTCAATTTGCACTCTTGATGGTAAGGTGCTTTACGAAAATACAAATACACGAGGCTTTGTAAAAACAGTAGTTGCAAATTCAAGAATGTTATTTGAAACAGGCTCAATCGGTGGCAACAAAAAGGATATGTTTATGTCAGTAAAACTTTTTGAAGATGGAAAACTTGTTTCAGAAAGAACAAAAATCTTTGTACCTGATAAGGATTTGAAATTAACAGCAGGTACAATCGAGAAAAAGGTTTCTTATGAGAATGGTGAAATTACAGTTAAACTTGTGTCACCGGTATTCTGTCGCAGTGTAATGGTTGATATTCCTGATTTCAAAGAGCCTTTCTCTGACAACTACTTTGATTTGCTTCCAAATGAGGAAAAGACAGTAACTGTCAAGGCTGACAAAAAATATGATGTGACTATAAAATCTCTTGCAGATATTCCTGTTAAGGGTTCAAAGCTTAAGTCATCAATATTCAGAACAAAATTCTTTGTCGAGCCTGAAAATCTTGCTAATTGGTTTTATTATACAATGAACTGATTATTGACGAAAAGGTGAAAAAGTTATATAATAATTTATATCTTAATTCGAAAGGATTTTGTATTATGAAAAAAATATTTGCTTGTGCTTTAGCAATAGTGATGCTTTTCACTTTGTGTGCTTGTGGTTCAAATTCTGACGGTGAACCATCAACAATTAAACCTGTTGATATGGATATAGAAGTACTCAGAGCTGATTGGAGAGACGGTAAATTGATTTTGGCAGATGGTAAATCAATTGATTTGCCATGTACATTGGAAGAGATTCTTGCATCATCAGGACTCAGGATTGCTAATGAGGAAGGTCTTAAAAGCAAGGTGTTACAGCCTGATGAAACTGTAAATTTCAATCTTGTGGATGATAATATCCAAATCAGACTTACTTTTAAAAATAAGACAGAGGAACCATTGACAGCTGATAAGGCAACTATTGTTTCATATTGCTTTACTAATGTGCAGAAAGGTAATGTAGCGGTTAAATTTGCCGATACCCTTACAGTTAATGTTAAGCGTAGTGATGTTGAAGATTCTTTGGGACTTCCTGATGGTGCAACATCTGAGGATGTTATGTACACATATGACGGAAGGGACGAAAAGAAGAGAAAGGTTGAACTCAGAGTATCTTTCAATTCAAGTGATTTGGTAAATTCTGTTGCATTCTATGTAGGTAATATATAAAATGATTCCCGAAAGCTTAATTGCCTTCGGGAATTTTTTTTATTCATTGATTCCTATACAGAAATCATCTGCATAATCTATTATTTTAACTTTTTTGATACTTCCTACTTCTGCATTACTACGTATTTTAACAGGAGTGTAGTTTTTGGTGTATCCGAAATATTCGCCGTCACATTGCTTGCTTTCAACAAGCACGGACAGAGTTTTACCAACCTGACATTTGAGAAATTCATTCCTGATTTTTTCAGCAGTTTCTGAAAGCACTCGCACTCTTTGTGATTTGACACTTTTTTCGACCTGCTCGTCCATTCTGTCTGCAACTGTACCACTTCTTCGTGAATAGGGGAAGATGTGAATTTTTTCGAATCCGACCTTTTCTGCAAATTGCCTTGTGGTTTCAAAATCCTCCTCATTTTCATAAGGGAAACCAACCATAATGTCCGTTGTAAGAGTGCAATCCTTGAACTCTTTTCTCAATTTTTCACAAAGGCTGAAATATTCCTCACTTGTGTAGTGACGATTCATCTTTTTAAGAATCTTGTCACAACCGCTTTGTAATGAAATGTGGAATTGGGGACAGAGCTTTTCGCATTTTGCAAGCTTTTCAATAAGCTCATCCGTAATATGGTCGGGCTCAAGTGAACCAAGACGGATTCTCTTAACCTTTTCGTTTTCACTGACTGCAAAAACTGCATCGGCAAGATTCAGGTTACTACCTTTGCCATAAGCAGAAAGATTTATACCTACAAGAACAATTTCAGTATATCCGTTTTCCGTTAATGCAACTACCTCTGTTTTTATGTCTTCAACAGGCTTCCAACGAACTCTGCCACGAGCTTTCGGGATAATACAGTATGAACAGAATCTGTCACAACCGTCCTCAATTTTAAGAATAGCACGAGTTCTTTCCTCAAAATTACTGATTCCCGATGAAACAAGAGCTTCACCGCTTTGGTGTTGCTCCATATAGAGCGTCCTGCAATTTGATGAAAAATATTCGTTCAATGATTTTACAAGTAACTTGTTGTTTTTGTTGCCAAGCACAATATCCGCTTCAGTAAGCTTTTCTGCCATCTGGGGGAATGACTGTGGCATACATCCTGTGAGTACAACTGTACTTTCAGGATATTTCTTTTTATAGTGACGAACGCATTGACGAGTCTTTCTGTCACTTTCACTTGTAACGGTACAGGAATTAACAACGAAAATATCAGCCACATTTTCGTCCTCTGTGACCTGGTATCCGTTATTATTCAGTTGTTCACGCATTTCCTGAGTTTCGTATTGATTAACCTTACACCCAAGAGTGTGAAAAAACACCTTCATAAAATCACCAAAAATTATTATAACACATTTATTATATTTTTCATATATAAATTTGTCCTTTTCATATACTTTTTTTGGAGGGATATAAATGAAAAAAGTTTTAAGTGTTTTTATATGTGTAATATTTGTCTTGTCAATGTCGGTTGTAGGTTTTGCAGAGGAGACTAATTCTGTGACAGATACCCTTTCGGCAAAGTCTGCAGTTTTAATGGAAATGTCAACGGGAAAAGTCCTGATGGAGTTAAATCCCGATGAAAAGCTTTCACCCGCATCAATAACAAAGGTTATGACAATCCTTCTTACAATGGAAGCCCTGGACGAGGGTAAAATTACTCTTGATGATAAGGTAACTGCAAGTCGGAATGCCTCATCAAAGGGTGGCTCTCAAATCTGGCTTAAAGAGGGAGAGGTAATGACTGTTCACGAACTCCTGAAAGCCACTGTTATTGCCAGTGCCAATGATGCCTGTACTGCTTTGGGTGAGCATATAGCAGGGGATGAAGCATCCTTTGTTGCATTGATGAATAAAAAAGCAAAGGAGCTTGGAATGACAAATTCCAGCTTTGAAAATTGCTCCGGACTTGACGATGATGTTAAAAATCATTATTCAACTGCACGCGATGTGGCTATAATGAGTTGTGAATTAATGAAGCATAAAAAAATAAAGGAATATACCACAATATGGATGGATAACCTTCGTAACGGTGAGACTCAACTTGTTAATACCAATAAACTCATAAGATATTATGACGGTGCAACAGGACTTAAAACGGGCACAACCTCAAAGGCAGGATATTGTGTGAGCGCAACGGCAGAGCGTGACGGAATGGAGCTTGTTGCTGTGGTTTTAGGTAGTGATAACAGTAGTGAACGATTTGAGGATGCCAAAAAAATGCTTAACTGGGGTTTTGCCAACTATTCAATTTATAAGCCGCAAATCGATAAAACATTGATTACGGATGTTTCCGTTTTATATGGTGTACAGGAAATTATAAGTCCAAAGGTAGGCACAATAAAACCAATTCTAATAAAAAAGGGAATGGAAGAAAAAATAAGTCAGAATGTAGAGCTTTGTGCAGATGTAGAGGCACCTGTTGAAAAAAATCAGAGCCTTGGTACAATATGGTTTGAGTTGGATGGTGAAAAAATCGGGGAATGCAGAATATTTAATGAAAATCGAGTCGAACGAAGAAGCGTAATGTTCATCTTTTCACTTTTGTGGTCCACTTTTGCAAAAAAATACTAAATATCTATTGAAAAAAATATGATTTTAGGGTAAAATAATAAAAACATTATATCAAAAAGCGAGGACTAATTCAAAATGGCGTTAAGACTTAACGATAAGTATGTTAAGAATTTTATTTCTGACGATGAAATTAAGGCTATGGCTTCTGCTGTAGAAGATGCTCATCAGAAAATCAATGATAAAAGTGGTGAAGGCTCTGACTTTTTAGGTTGGGTTGACGTTGCTGTGAATTATGATAAAGAAGAATTCGAAAGAATTAAGGTTGCAGCAGAGAAAATCAAGAATGATTCAAAAGCTCTTGTTGTAATCGGTATCGGTGGTTCATACCTCGGTGCTCGTGCTGCTATTGAATTCTGTACTTCACAGAATTATAACCTTATTTCAAAGGATACTCCGAATATTTACTTCAGCGGTAACTCAATCAGCGGTAATGCACTTAGTGAACTTGTTGATATGGTTAAGGATGTTGATTTTTCAATCAACGTTATCTCAAAATCAGGTACAACAACTGAACCTGCAATTGCTTTCCGTATCTTCCGTAACCTTCTTATCAAGAAGTACGGTGAAGAAGAGGCTGCAAAGAGAATTTACGTTACAACTGATAAGGAAAAGGGTACTCTGAAGGAGTTCTCTGATAAAGCAGGTTACGAAACATTCGTAGTTCCTGATGATGTTGGTGGCAGATATTCAGTTCTTACTGCTGTTGGTCTTCTTCCAATCGCAGTTGCCGGAATTGATATTGATAAAATGATGCAGGGTGCAGCTGATGCACGTGAAGAATACAGTGTTTGCGATATGGCTCAGAACGATTGTTACAAATATGCTGCAATCCGTAATATCCTTCTCGGTAAGGGTAAGGCAGTTGAACTTATGGTTGCTTATGAGCCTGACTTCACAATGATGAATGAATGGTTCAAACAGCTCTTCGGCGAAAGCGAAGGTAAAGACAATAAGGGTATTTTCCCTGCAAGCGTTGTTTGCTCAACAGACCTTCACTCAATGGGTCAGTACATTCAGGATGGTGTGAGAATGTTATTCGAAACATCTGTTATGTTTACAAAGCCTAAGAGAGAGGTTATAATAGAAGAAGATGAAGTGAATGCGGACGGACTTAACTTCCTTGCAGGTAAGACAATGGACTTCGTTAACCGTAAGGCATATCAGGGCACTCTTCTTGCTCATGTTGATGGTGGTGTACCTAATATCTGTATTGAAGTTCCTGAGATGAATGAATACGAATTCGGCTATCTCGTATACTTCTTTGAAAAGGCTTGTGCAGTTTCAGGTTATATTTTAGGTGTTAACCCATTCAATCAGCCGGGTGTTGAAAGCTACAAAAAGAATATGTTTGCTCTTCTTGGAAAACCGGGTTATGAAGCACAGCAGGCAGAACTTTTAGCAAGACTTGACTAATATTAATTACAAAAAAGGGAAATGACCATTCTTAATAGGGATGGATAATAAATATATAGGAGGAGATAATATGATTTCTCTTATTATCGGTAAAAAAGGAACAGGAAAAACAAAGGTACTTGTAGAGCGCGTTAATGACGCTGTTCACGTTTCAAGCGGTAACGTTGTATGCGTTGAAAAAGAAACAAAGCTTACATACGACGTAAACTATCGTGCAAGACTCGTTGCAACAGACGTTTTTGCAATAGCTGGTTATGATGCTTTTTATGGCTTCTTAAGCGGTATTTGTGCAGGTGACCACGATATCACTGATATTTTTGTTGATGCAACATACAGAATCGCAGAAGATACTGAAAGAACAGGTGAAGCTCTCGAAGCATTCCTTGCAAAGGTTAATGAGCTTTCAAAGATTTCTGATACAAACTTCACATTCACAGTTTCATCAGATGCTGAAGAACTTCCTGCAGCAATTTTTGAATATTGCGAAAAACTCAACTAATTCAGTAAAAAAAGAAATAATGGCTGTCGATTAATACTCGATGGCCTTTTTTCTACGAATTGAATAAAAAAATGTCAATTTTTTGTTGACAAAAATAAAATATAAATATATAATATTTAACGCATGTGATGAGGAATGTTTTATGAATATTCAACTTGAACAGATTTTTAATCTTGAAGGCTCAAAAAAGGAATTCGATTTCTGCTTTGAACCAGAATACTCTCTTTCTGACGATATTTCACTTGACGCACCGGGTATTGCGGTTAGTGGTAAAATCGAGAATAACACGGGAATTGTGTCGTTGTCAGGAAGTGCTAAGTTTTCAGCAACCGTGGTTTGCAGTCGATGTGCCGAGAGCTTCAAAAAAGATTTTCAGGTGGAATTAGAGCATTTACTTGCTCATAAACTCATCAACGAAGATAATGACGACTATATTGTTGTTGAAAATTCGGTGCTCGATTTGTCTTCATTGGTTTGTGAGGACATAATCTTTTCATTACCATTAAGATTTTTGTGTGATGAAGAGTGTAAGGGACTTTGTTCCAAATGTGGTAAAAATCTTAATAACGGTCCTTGTGATTGCAAAAAAGATGTTGACCCACGAATGGCAGCTTTATTACAGTTGCTTGATGATTAATCAATTATTTATTATATTATTATATTGAAGGAGGTGCCCCACATGGCAGTACCTAAGAGAAGAGTTTCAAAGACAAGAAGAGACAAGAGACGTTCAAACGTATGGAAGATGACAGCTCCTGAACTTGTAAAGTGCCCAAATTGCGGTGGTTACAAGAGACCTCACAGAGTATGTGGTGAATGCGGTCAGTATAAGGGCAGACAGGTTGTTGCTCTTAAAGAAGAGGCTTAATTCCTTTTAAATCATCTTTGTATTTAGGAAGGCGGAAAGAACGATTTCTCTCCGCCTTTTAGTCTTGCATAAAAATGGAGGTGAAGGCTTTGGCAGTAAAAATAAATAGTGTTAAACCTATGTCCATCTGTGCCTTGAAAGGTATTGTGGCAGGTGATGAGCTTGTAAAAATCAACGGCAATGAGATTATGGATGTTCTTGATTACGATTTTTATATGGCAGAGTCGGATATCACCCTTACATTTAAGTGTAGTGACGGAAAATACAAGGTCATAAAAACAAAGAATACAGATTGTGGATTACAGTTTGAAACTTATTTGATGGACAAGCAACATCATTGTAAGAATAAGTGTATTTTCTGCTTTATCGACCAGTTACCCAAAGGTTTGCGAGAAAGCCTTTATTTCAAGGATGATGACAGTCGTCTTTCCTTTCTTTTCGGTAACTATATTACGCTTACTAATATCTCGGAACACGAGGTTGAGCGTATTATCAAAATGCACATAAGTCCGGTTAATATTTCCGTTCATGCAATGAATCCTGAGCTTCGTGTGCAGATGATGAAAAACAAAAATGCAGGAAAATGCCTTGATATTATTAAAAGACTTGCCGACGCAGGTATCACAATGAATACTCAGCTTGTTCTTTGCCCGGGGATTAACGATGGCGACGAATTAAGATACAGTATCGAGCAGTTATCTGCACTTTATCCTGCCGTGCAAAGTATCGCGGCAGTTCCTGTTGGACTTACAAAGTTCCGCGACGGACTTGAAAAAATCGAACCTTACAATAAACAGACAGCAGGGGAAACTATTGATATAATAGAAGAGTATTCAAATAAATTCAGAAAAGAGTATGGCGTTGGACTTTGCTATCCTGCCGACGAATTTTTCATTAAGGCAGAACGGGAGTTGCCGTCTGCTGACTATTATGACGGATATCCTCAGCTTGATAATGGTGTTGGTTTAGTTCGTTCATTTTATAACGATTTTCTTGATGAACTTGAATATTGTAACGAAAAACCAGCTCGCAAGAATGTAACACTTGCAACAGGAGCGGATTTTTATCCGTATCTTTATGACCTTTGCAAAAAGGCAGAGGAAAAATATAATATCGAAATCCATGTTAGAAAAATAATCAATAATTTCTTTGGTGAAACTATTACAGTTTCTGGACTTATAACAGGTATCGACCTTTATGAACAACTGAAAAATGATGATTTAGGTGAATGTTTGTTGTTGCCAGGCTCGATGATTAGTGATTATACAAATCATACTGAAAATAAAAATAAATTCCTTGACGATATGACAGTTGAGGAATTGGAAGAAAGATTAAACACGAAAATTATTCTGACCAAAGGTGACGGTGGTCAGCTCTTAAAAGATATTCTGGGGGTGGAATAATGGCAAAACCCGTAGTGGCGATTGTAGGTCGTCCAAATGTAGGTAAAAGTACACTTTTTAATAAGCTTATCGGTAAAAGACTTTCTATTGTTGATGATACACCGGGTGTAACTCGTGATAGAATTTATGGTGATTGCGAGTGGCTTGGTCACGAAATGTTGCTTATCGATACAGGTGGTATTGAACCATATTCAGACGATATTATTCTTTCACAGATGCGTCGTCAGGCTCAGCTTGCCATTGATAGTGCTGATGTTATCATTTTTGTTACCGATGTTCGAACAGGTGTGGTTGCTACTGATGAAGAGGTTGCAACAATGCTTATTAAGAGTAATAAACCAATTATTCTTTGTGTTAATAAGGCTGACTCATTGGGTGAGCCACCTGCAGAATTCTATGAATTCTATAACTTAGGTCTTGGTGACCCTATTCAGGTTTCTGCTGCTCACGGTCACGGTACAGGTGACTTACTTGATAAAGTCCTTGAATATCTTCCTGATGATGTTGAAACAGAAGAAGAAAATGATACTGTTAAAGTTGCAGTTATCGGTAAACCAAATGCAGGAAAATCTTCCCTTATCAACAAAATCGCAGGTGAAGAACGAGTTATCGTTTCTAATATCGCAGGTACAACAAGAGATGCAACTGACACATATATTAATAATGAGCATGGTTCATTTATGTTTATTGATACTGCAGGCCTTCGTCGTAAAAGTAAGGTTGAGGACCAGATTGAAAAGTATTCTGTAATCAGAGCCCGAATGGCAGTTGAAAGAGCAGATGTCTGCGTTATTATGATTGATGCAAACGAAGGCTTTACAGAACAGGATTCGAAGGTTGCAGGTATTGCTCACGAGCTCGGTAAAGCTTGTATTATCGCAGTTAATAAATGGGATATTGTTGAAAAAGATGGCCAGACAATGGATAAATACCGTAAAAAGCTTATGGTGGATTTTTCATTTATGAGCTATGCACCGATTATCTTTATTTCAGCTAAAACAGGTCAAAGAATCGATAGACTTTTTGAGCTTATTAAATTCGTTGATTCACAGAATGCAATGCGAATTTCAACAGGTAAACTCAACGATGTTCTTGCTAATGCAACAGCTCGTGTTCAGCCACCGTCAGATAAGGGTAAACGTCTTAAAATTTACTATATGACTCAGGCGTCAACACGACGACCAACATTCGTTTGCTTTGTAAATAATAAAGACT
>JAZSHP010000184.1:0-3824 GCA_045533355.1 Candidatus Fimenecus sp. | reverse complement strand
TTCACCGGCAACACATCTTACAATGACTTCTTTTTTAATCTTCATAGATCCTTCTTATCCTTTCCGCTTCAAGTTCTGTCAGTCTTACCGTTTCCGCACTGAAAAAACAAACGAATTCAGGCACCGATGAATAGTTTCCTGTTTCTGTATAACATACCGCAGCACATACATTACAAAAATGGCGATACTTGCATACTTGGCATTGTATCGGTAACGTTATTGATTCCGTATATTCTTTAACCTGCTTCCAAGCCTCGGAAAAACCTAATTCTTTTATGTCAAAGGATTTATCAATTATACCACAGGGTGACATCTCACCGTTTTTATTAATCCAGATACTTGTTTTGCCTGCTCTGCAACGGACTTTTCCCGGCTCAACATCTTCAACACATTCTTGTTCAAACATTGCAATGCCTTTTTTCATTCCGTTTGCACGGTCAACAAATTCTTTGGGTGAATATCTCAAAAGTGACCATCCTACCCGACATTGAGCAGCCTGTAAAGGGTCAAGCCTGCCGCTGTTTTCTCCAACCGTGCCGGCTGCACGTGTTTTAGGATACATATACGGTGTTGTTTTGATATGAAGGTTCATTTCTCTTGCAACGTTGAAAATACCCTCCATATCAGAATAGTTTTCCTTGGCAAGACTGCAATTAAATCGGACGTCAATGCCCATAGAAAGCATATTTTCCACGTTTTTTATTACTGTTGAGAAACCCCGCACTCCGGTAAGTCTTTCATATGTGTCGTCATTTGAACCGTAAAGCGAAACATTGAGCCTGTTCGGAGGATATTTCCTGAAAAGTTCCGCCGTTTCGCCGCTTAAGAGATATCCGTTTGTGTTAATTGAAATTACAAGACCCAACTTTTTCAATTCTGTGTAAATGTACGGAAACTCTTTATGAAGCAGTGGTTCTCCGCCTGTTAAAAGCAGGAACACCATACCTTCGCTGACTGCTTGTTTGGCTGTTTCTATCCACCACTGTGCAGGCAATTCATCATTTTTTTGATTGCATTCTGCGGTATGGACATAACACATTTTACAGTTGAAATTGCATCTTGACGTCAGTTCAAAGGTACCCGAAACAGGTATGCCTTTTTCTCTTGCCTTTTGATGAAGATATGACGATATCATAGGCTCAGAGGCTGAATTATCGTTTAGATTTATTTTATCATTCATAACAACACCTGTTTTCATTCACACAATTCGTTATATAAAGTGTTAACCGCACTCTCATCCATCAGACAGGAATAATCATAAATCGGCAGTTGTTCTGCCGTTTTTTCTGCAAGTGTTGCAATCTTCTCAACATATTCCCCGATGTTGGTGTATGTGAATTTTCCTATAATTCTCATTACACCTTCAATAACGGTTAACCTTTTAATTTCATTATGAGTTCCTTTTGAAAGACAGACGAGTGCTTTTATAGGGAGTTTTTTGTTTTTGCAGATTTTTGACGTTCCGCAAAACGGGATACCTTCGGCATAAAATTTTCCGTTTTCATAATAGATGCCTGCACGGTCACCGTTTATCACATCTGCATTTCTGTATTTTTCCCAAAGGGCAGCTTGCGTGGATTTTCCGACTTGTTTGTCACCGACAAAAAGAATTGCACTGCCTTCATATTCAATGAACGAGCAGTGTAAAATACCTATGCCTTTTTCCAAAAGCATTGAAGGCAAATCAATACTTTCAAAAACAGTTACCTCACGCAAATCGCCGGGATAATCGATATATAACTCTGTGTTATTTACTTTACATGCAAAATCAACATATCGGCAAAGAGGAACACTATAGTACGATGAATATAATTTTACATTGCCATCGCAATAAATTTTCTTGCGGTCAGAAACGAAAATTTCTTCTCCGCTTTTTTCGGGGAGGGAATCGGTTCGGATGATTCTTATTGAATAATCAGCAGAGGAATAATTTGATAAAAAAGCAGAATATTCCGCCTCAGGACGAATTTGCTCGTCACTTTTTATTTCAACAGAACATCCGCAGAAAAGATACTTATTGCCTTGCATAGCCTACAAATTTGACCTTGCTGGAGATCTTACTGAAATGAGGAGCAGGAACCTGCTTGAACTCGCCTTTTTTCAACTTACCTGCATTTGAACGGAACGTAATACCTCCGAAACAGTCACCGTTGGCATCTGTTTTTTTGAAGTATATATATACGTCTGACGAAAAGTCTTCATCTGAAATATTCTTTATGTTGAAAACCCTGTCAAGTTCGGTGATTTGAAGTTTTTCGCTGTTAAGTGAAAGCTTTTGTTCAAAAAAGATTTTGTTTTCTTCTTTTATCTGAAGAATTTTCTCACCGTCAGAAAGAGACTGTGCGTTTTTTTCAAGCACCGTTACAGTTTCATTTGAGGGCACCGTTGTTATTTCAAAAAGGCACTCTTTTTTGTCTGTTGTAACATATATTCTGACAAGCTGCAAATCTTTCGATGAATTGTTAACGACCTTCAAAGCAAAGACATCGTTTTCTTTTCTGAAGCTTCCGTCTTCTGGAAATTCTCCGCTATATAAAAATGCCTCTGTAATTTCTAAATCCTCACTGAGAATCGCAGGAAGCTCTAAGGTGTGAAATGCGTTTTTTTCTGTAACAGATAACTCATCTTTTGGTAGCGTGCTTGCACATCCGCTGAGAAAAGTGAAAGTCACAACAAGCAATACGGATATAATTCTTTTTATACTTATCATGGAATCTCCTTTAAAAGCTTACGAAGCCGGATCGTCGTTTTGGCGACCCGGCTTACAAAAAATTATGACTCAAATACGTTCATGGATGCTGTTGGAACATGATAACAAAGTTGGTCTTCATATCCGGGGAAATATGCGGCACATTGTCCTTCCGGGAAGATTGTTAATCCCCCTTGTCCCGGGATTTCAACCGGACAGATAGCAGGCTGATTGTGTGATTTGATTTCGCAACCGGCTGAAATTGTTGTTGATAAATTCAACGGAAAAAATACAATATTTGGTTTTACATATTTTTTCATACGAATATCCTCCGGAAGAACAGTATGATTTTCTTAATGAGCTCTAAAATAGCATCAAATAAAACTGCTATGCCGCTGCGTTCTTTTACATTAATTGTTTCTGTTACCATTGGCTGACTTACTTTTCCGGTATTTGCATATAACAGAATATCGTAAGTTTTTTCGCCAACTTCAACAACAGTAAATGTGTATGTCCATACTTTGTTACCGGCTTTATCGGATTCGAATTCAGTAACCTCAATACCGTCAATTGTGATTCTTGCAATGTCTGCAGGAGTAGTGATTGTAAGAGTTACTTCTTTGCCTTCCATAAGAGAAGTATCTGACCATTCCATCTGAATATCTTCGTCGGTATAGGGGAACTCAGCCATTACGGATTTTGTGACTGCATACGCCATAACAGAAACACTCGGATCAACAACAACCTGAAGCTCTGCATTTGTTTCAGCGTTTTCATATGCCCATTTCAGATTTGTAAGAGAAAGAATTGAATCGGATGTGTTAACGATAACTATCGGATACTTTGTCTTATAGTTACCTGTTGTTGCAAGTTCATTTTCATCCCAGACAATAACAGAGGACAGTTTTCTGTACATTTCGTGAGCGCCGCTTACCGTGATATACCTTTCGAGAAGGTCATTGGTATTCATCAAAGCAACCTTTGAAGAATTGCCGAACACAGTTTTCATACCGAGATCTACGCTTGTTGGTGAAAGCGCCTTATCTGACTTAAGGTGGAATGCAATAGCCTGTCCTTTTGCAAGGTAAACTTCGTTATTCGGACCTGCCTCAAGGTATTTATCGCTGATTCCGTT
>JAZSHP010000008.1:0-3630 GCA_045533355.1 Candidatus Fimenecus sp. | reverse complement strand
GTCACCGGTAAGTTAACGAACATCTGGGATGTTATAGTGAATGTGGTTGTTATGTTCGTATGTATATTGACAGGTAGGGTCTATATCATAACCGGCAATAACGTTTAAACCGGAGTTGATAAGCCCTCGAGTTAATCCGCCTATACCACAAAATAAATCGACAATTTGTGTCGGCATAAATTTCACCTACCTTCCTGTTTTACTTCACAAATCTAATCTGCACATTCAATTTCAAATACTGCTGTCCATCAACTTCATAAATGCTACCAAAACCGTGTTTACTCTTACTCGGAGTATCAAAACGAGTGTTGGCATACATATAATTCTTGAAAGCGTTGTGGTTATAAATGTGATAACACACAACATCGCCATCGTCCTTGACAATGATATAACCGCCTGTTGCTTCATAATCACCTGTCCACATAGTGTTCGGAACCATTCCGAGTGCAATGTTTGTGAGCATTTCCTTTGACTTGTGGCGCAGAAAAACCTTGTTGTCAAGTGTAGATACAATACCTGCTTCCGCCACCATATCGGTAAGCTCGGAAATACTGTGGGACTTGCCTTGATAGTAATACTTAATCATCCCGGCAAACACGGCAGGCATTTCCGTCATAACCATTTTAAGATTGAAGTCAAGGGTTTTATTATCTGTTTCGACAAATTCAATATCTGCTCCTATAGAAGCAAGAAAGTCAAACTTGTCTTTAAACTTTTTGAAATCGTGGAATGTATTTATTTCATCATTCGTAAGCTTATGTCCTGTTACCTTGTAAGTGAAATTAGTTGCTCCCGAAGCGTTGAAAAGGGTAGAGGGACTTCCAAGCTGTGATTTAATGCTAAAACCGAAAGTATCGTCACGTCCTGACATAATATCGTGTACCATAAGACGAATATCGGCCTTATCCTGTGACTTAGCTTTCAAGGTTTTACACTTGATTGACTCGGCAAAACTCCATACTTCGGGAAGCTCAAACGCTCCTTTGGTGTTTTTCTTTGCTTTTAAACCGGCAAGAAGCTTGTCCGTCTGTTCAACGAAAGCAGCAACGGGGATACTGCATATTTCTTCGCCGTTACCTGCGTTAATAACCTTTACTTCAGCTGTGCGGCAATATTCAAGAGTATCGTTACCCTGAGCGCGAATTACTTTGAGTACATCATAGTAAATATCGGGGATTTTATTTGTATCAGCGTCGGCAGCATACAGTTTGCCGTCTGCCAAAAGCTTGAAAAGCGTATATAATTCGCTCCATTCTCCTACATTTCCTGTCATAATCTTTTACCTGCTTTTTAAAAATTCATAATAGTGATTCATAGCAACGCTATACATTTGGCTTCGAAGTTATACCTTTTTAAAATATTCTTCGTCTATCTCGTAGTCTTTTATTTCTTTAACACCTATTCCGAATTCAGCAAGCTTTGTAATGAATTCTTCGCCGTCTATTAAATCAATTTGCTGCTTTCCGGGATTTGAAGCTTCGTCAATAGCTTGTTTAGAAAAAGAACCTGTTGTAATAAAAACACCTTTTTCAATATCGGTTGTTAATGAACCTCTGAAATCTCTGATGTCGGGAGCACCGACTATTCCTTGATATCTTTTGCATTGAAAGGCAATATTAAAGCTGAAAATGCCGTTGATTTTTAATTTTCCTGTGCCATCAATGCCGCCATCACCTGATTTCTTTGTAACACGAACATCGTCAAACCCACACTCTCTAAGGAGTCTTTGAGTTAATCGTTCAAAGGCATACGGATCCATTTCTGTCAAAACTCTATGTAATTTTGCTCTCCAAGGGCGAACTTCCTCGGGAATTTCTACGCCTGCTTCTTCCATTTGAGCTTCTTCGGTGTTTTCTTGCTCTGAAGCTAAAGGTTTGGCTTTTTTACAGTTGTGCTCTATATATTCGCCATCAACGGTATCAACATTGTAAAAATCAGATGTTATTGACCATACGCTTCTTGCGCTATTTTCGATAGCACCATAATTCTTTAACAGCGTTCTTGCCCAAGCAAGCCTGTAATGAACTTCTGACAAGCTGCTGCTGTTCAAATGAGGTATAGAACATACATCGTCAGATAAATCAAGTATTTCAATAGCTTTTTCATTGATTTCGTTATTCTTGCCCGAGTCGCCAAGTGCTTTAAGTGCAGCAAAAGTTGCTTCTACAAGTTTTGAGTATTCGGGAATTTTTGTGTTATCCGGTTTCATATTAACACCTCATATCATTTGTCAAGTTCAGCCAAGCACTTCTTCATAAACTTCGCCATTTCTTCAACAGCGGGAATTGTAACAGCATTACCAAACTGCTTATATTTCGGACCGTCAGCGAGTTTTTCGGGGAAACTGAATTTATCTTTACCTGTCTTTTTGTCAATGAAAGCGTAATTCACAAAACCTTGCAGTTTGCCCCATTCTCTCGGTGTCATAGCTCTGATACCCTTGTCATTGAGCGGAGTCTGCTTTGAAGCAACTACCTTACCTGCAACGCCCTCTTTGGGGTCGAGAACGAGATTACGCTCCTTTCCTGAGCCGCCTGTTGCGAGGATTGCGTTGGAAATAGGATGTTCAATCTCGGGAAGATTTACGATTTTATAGCCAAATCCGTTGCCCTTGCTTTCGTGTCTTGTCTTATGACGCTCAAGCGTTTCCACATATCCCGATGAAAGGAAATATTTATCATTTGCGTTCATTTCAAGTAAATCGTGCAAATCCTTATAGATAGGCTTTTTCCTGCAAGTCGGGAGTTCGTTTGGTAGATTATCAACAGCGCTACCAAAGTGCTTTCGACTAAAGCCCATAATATAAACTCTCGGTCTGTTTTGGGGAACACCGAAGTTTCTTGAATTACGCACAAAATCTCTTGCGTTATAAACAAGCTTGCCTTTTTCATCCTTGGTTACGCCAATGACTTTGTAATCAAGACCATTAACGAGAACATCAAGGATTGTCGCAAATGTTTTTCCTCGTTCGTGGGTAATAAGGTTATCAACATTTTCAAGCATAAATGCTTTTGGAGTTGTTCTTCTGAGCATTTCTGCAATATCAAAAAAAAGTGTACCTCTCGTCTTATCAAGGAAACCTTCCTGCTTACCGGCACGGCTGAATGCCTGACATGGGAAACCTGCAAGCAGAACATCATACTTTGTATTATCAACCTTTTGCTTGAATTCTTCGGTTGTTATATCATTCATCGGATTTTCGCCGTAAAGATGTTCGTATGTAAGACAGGCGTTCTTGTCAATCTCTGCCGACAATACATTTTCAAAGCACCCTGCAAGCTCATATCCCCGACGGATACCGCCGATACCTGCACAAAGGTCTATAGTTTTATATTTTTTAGACATTTTTACTCTCCTTCATCGTTCGCCTGATTGCGAACTGCTTTTTCGATTATATCAGCACAATCCGAAAGCTTCTTCTTAATATCGTTGCCCCAGAAGCGAAGAACAGTCCATCCGTCAGCTTCAAGTGCTTCGGTTACTTCCTTATCTCGCTCCATATTGCGTTCTATCTTTGGTATCCAGAATTCTTGATTAGATTTGAAATCCTTTTTGCGTTCTTCCCAATTGTAGCCGTGCCAAAACTCGCTGTCGCAGAACACAGCAACCTTTTTGCCGATAAAGGCAATA
>JAZSHP010000070.1:0-2971 GCA_045533355.1 Candidatus Fimenecus sp. | reverse complement strand
TACAGAATGAATTCTTCTCCAATAATATGCAATATCAAGGTGTGAATGTGCAATAAGTGCCACATCACCGTTACCCTTGTAATCATCATTTGCGAAAATTACATCATCAACATATTTCTTTGCATTTGCAACATCTTCTGTCTTAAAATCATCAAAGTCAATGAGATTAAGAGCATTGTTGATTTCACGATTTAAGAAATTTCTGTAATCTTCATTGAAAAGGTCACTTTTTGCTATATCTAAAAGCAATTCAAGGTCATAAACTAAATCGAGAACTGTATGGTTGATTGTTGCTAAATATGCACCCTCAAAAATCTGACGACAACCACGGACCGAAAGGGACTCAGGGTTTCGCTCGTCATCAGGCTTTGAACGGTTATAGCCCTCCATTTCAAAATGAAGTGCGTAAGTGTTGATATAGGGAGTGAGCAGAATTCTGTCACGATTAGGGTCAACACCACCAACATATTTTCCGTTGACTTTTACAATGATTTCGGCAGCAGTTTTAAGTGAAAACCACAATTCCTTACCGCGAAGATATGGTGGTACATTCACATCTGCCTCGAAAAATGCTGTTCCGTCAGGAGTGAAGTACATATCCCCTTTTTTGAGATTTCTCCACCCTTCCGGATAATACTCGTATTCCATTTCTGCAACCTGACGAGCATCACGGACCATTAAGTTTTCTATTTCATATTTTTCTTTATATATGTATCGTTTAAGCCAACCGAAGCGCAAATCCGTCCATTCCTCAGGACGCATACTTCTTCTTACAACCTTAATATGTGCCAATTTTCACACCACCTTATTTGTCCCAGAAGAATGGTTTTTTCTTCTGAGCAACAACTTCTACACTTTCACCCATATCTCGCATAATTTCACTTTCAATCCAGGCGATACAACGGTCAACAATAAGACATTTTGAGCATTCACCCTGTAAAAGCACAGTAAGAATACCGTCCTCGTAGGAAACAAAGTCGATTTCCCCACCGTCACCCTGAAGCTTCGGTTTTATGATTCTGTCAATATAATCTCTCATAATTATCCCTCAATTTCTTTTTTGAGAATTGCTCGGATATTTTCAAGCTTTTCTGTTGCAAGTTCTTTTGTTTCACCGCAGATTGAGTAATAAACCTTCAGCTTCGGCTCTGTGCCCGATGGTCTGACTGCCATCCAGCTTCCGTCTGTAAATGTATATTTAAGCACATTTTCCTTTGGCAAACCGTCAATTCCCTTTGAGTAGTCGAGAACATCCTTTATATTATGGAAAAGTGATGAGCCGTTTTCACGCATATTTGTCATTATGCTCTGGATTTTTTCTGCACCATCCTTGCCTTTAAGCACAAAGGTGTCAAGCACATCAAGATAGAATCCGTATTTCGCATAAATTTCATTAAGAGCATCTATGAGTGTTCTGCCCTGATTCTTGTGGTATGCTGCCATCTGACAAATAAGCATTGAAGAAACAACAGCGTCCTTATCACGAGCATGAGTACCAACAAGATAACCGTAGGACTCCTCATAACCGATTACGAATTCCTTATCACCATTGATTTCGTATTTGCCAATCTGGTCACCGATATATTTAAAGCCTGTAAGAGTGTCAACAACCTGAAGTCCGTAGCTTCTTGCAATATCTGCACCCAATTCACTTGTAACAATAGTCTTTACAAGAGTTGATTTTTCGTTAAGAGTATCTTTTTTGTATGAAAGTACAAAATCAACAAGCAAAGCGCCAACCTGATTACCTGTAAGAAGCACATATTCACCATTATGTAAAACTGCAGTACCAACTCGGTCACAGTCAGGGTCAGTACCAAGCACAAAATCGGCATTTTCCTCTTTTGCCTGTGCTATTGCAATTGTGAGAGCATCCTTTTCCTCAGGATTTGGTGAACGGACTGTGCTGAAATCACCGTCCGGCAATTCCTGACTCTTTACAATTGAAACATTCATTCCCTGAAGCACTTTTCTCACAGGAATATTACCTGAGCCGTGAAGAGCTGTATAGACAATTTTAAGGTCAGATTTTTCATTATAAATTGACTGTTTTTTAACCTCCTTGATAAATTCATCAAGGACATTTTCACCGATTATTGTAATTTTTCCTTCATTGACTGAGGCTTCAAAATCATCAACCACAACTGATTTTAAATCAGTAACAGCATTCACAAAGCCTATCACCTGATTTGCAACAGAAGGTACCAACTGACAACCTTTTTCGTCATAGATTTTGTATCCGTTATATTCCTTCGGATTATGACTCGCAGTAAGCACAATACCACCGTTACAGCCAAGATACTTTGCAGTAAACGAAAGCACAGGAGTTGGCATAAGTGTGTCAAAAATATATACCTTAATTCCGTTTGCTGAAAGCACACCTGCAGCAACTTCTGAAAAATATCTTGAGTTGTTTCGTGAGTCATAAGCAATTGCAACGCTTATTTCACCGTCAAATCGGCTTTTAAGATAATCTGCATAGCCCTTTGTAGCCTTTGCGATTGTGTATCTGTTCATTCGGTTAGGTCCTGCACCCATAATGCCACGAAGACCACCTGTACCGAATTCAACTTCCTTGTAAAATCTATCTTCAAATTCCTTTTCGTCAGTGATACTCTCAAGCTCATTTTTTGTAGCTTCGTCAAATGTACACCAATATTCAAAAAGTGCTTTCATATCCATTGTTCTTTTGCTCCTTTAAGGACATATTTATATACAATATATTGTATAACAAACTCCGCATAGTTGTCAACGAAATCAAGACTATTCAACTAATTTTTTAAAATTACAAATTGGAGTTTATTAGGGAGTTAATATAGAACAATATACTTTGTAGGGGACGATGCCCACATCGTCCCGTTCTAAAGTGTGCTATTGACCGACTGCGGGACGATGTGGGGTGCGGGTGTCCGGTGGACACCTCTGCGAAGCAGAAGCACCGACCGAACCGGCAGGTGAGACTCATCGTCCC
>JAZSHP010000126.1:0-13710 GCA_045533355.1 Candidatus Fimenecus sp. | reverse complement strand
ATTCAACTAAAAACAAAACTGACTCCGCTTGAAAAACGAAATCAGTTTGTTGCTTAATTTTTAATTTTACCTACCATAGGTGCTTTTTTGTACTGTCTGCACAATTTGGGGCAGTTCAAAATGTGATGTGCTAAATTTCCTTTAATTATTCTGCAAAACCTGATTCAACAAGTTTAACGAGCTCTTCAACTGCCTGTTCTTCGTCAGAACCACCCGCATGGATGCGAATTGTTGTTCCGCCCATAATTCCAAGAGAAAGAACACCAAGAAGACTCTTAGCATTTACTCGTCTGTCTTCCTTTTCAACCCAGATTGATGATTTGAATTCATTAGCCTTCTGAATAAAAAATGTTGCCGGACGAGCGTGTAATCCAACTTGATTTTTAACTTCTACATCTTTAGTATACATAAACTCATTCTCCCAAATGATAAAATATAAATAACAGATTTATACACCTTTGTTACTAATATATTATACCACAAAACTTCTTCTCGTCAACGAAAAAAAACTCACTTTTGGTCTAAAAACAATAATTCAGTCAGAAAAACAAAAACAGCTTTTTTAAAGGAATTATCTTTGTGCAAAATTCCTATACTTCTCAGTTGTTTTTGTATATTATCCATATTTTTAGCTTTAATTCAGGCAAATATACAACAATTTAAAGCTAAAATTACGTTATTCCTTTATAATTTTCTCTTTTTCCAAAAATTGTTTGTCTTTTTCTGTCAATTCTGCTTTCTCCAGCATATCGGGTCTGTATTTTGCAGTCATAAAAAGTGATTGTTCACGACGCCACTTTTCAATATTGGCATGATGCCCTGACATAAGCACATCGGGTACAGTCAGGCCATCCCAATCATACGGTCTTGTGTACTGAGGATATTCCAAAAGACCGTTATAATGACTTTCCAGCTCTTTCGCTTCATCATTGGGCAAAACTCCCTCTAACATTCTTGAGATTGAATCTGCAAGGACGAGAGCAGGTAATTCACCACCTGTGAGCACATAATCACCTATTGAAATCTGTTCATCAACCAAGGAATCTATTACTCGTTGGTCAACACCCTCGTAATGTCCGCAAAGGAGAGTAATTTCAGGTAATTCGGCTAATTCCTTAACTTTTTTCTGAGTCAGGACTTCACCGCAAGGGGACATATAAATCAAATGATTTTTATTTTCACTTTTTTCGCAAATTGCCTTATAGCAATCTGCAATAGGCTGTATCTGCATGAGCATACCCATACCACCGCCATAAGGTGCAAAGTCCACACGACGATGTTTATCAAGAGTATAATCTCTTATATTGACACAATTTATTTCCACATAGCCTTTTTCCCTTGCTCTGCCGATTATACTTTCAGAAAGTACACTTTCACACATTTCGGGAAAAAGTGTCATAATGTTAATCTTCATCTTCAAAAAGTCCTTTTATAGGATTAATTTTTACAATTCCCTCTGCAACATCAACAGCTACAACCACCTGTTTTATTGCAGGGATTAACACTTCACCGTTTGATGTCTTAATATGCCACACATCGTTAGCTCCTGTTTCACTGACATCAGCTATGATGCCCAGCTCCTTGCCTGTGTTATCATCAATAACCTTGCAATCAAAAAGCTCCTGACGAAACCAAGTGCCCTCAGGTAATTTAGCATCACTGCGTTTCATAAACAGCACGGTATTTTTGAGAGCTTTTGCCCCGTCAATATTGTCAATTCCGTCAAGCATAAGTATGACCATATTTCCATGTGGTCTTGCCGAAGTAACCTTTATGCTTTTTTCACCATTTTTATCAAAATATAAAGTTTTGAATTTTTTTACAAATTCAGGACTGTCGCACCATGGGTTAAAACGCATTTCGCCCCTAATTCCATGAGTTGAAACAATCTGTCCTAATTCAAGATAATCTTTAATCATAAATAACACCTTTCAGGTTGTTAAATTACAAAAAGGCAGACAAGGATAAATTGTCCGCCTTAGTTGTAATCTTAGTCGATGTCGACCTGAACTTTTTCACCTGTACGAGTTGCACCGGCTTTAACAACTGTTCTGATAGCCTTTGCAATTCTGCCCTGTTTACCGATAACTCTGCCCATATCATTTTCAGCAACATGAAGATGATACACAACAACACCACGGTCGTCAGCTTCGTCAACAGTAACAGTAACAGCGTCAGGATTTTCAACAAGTCCTTTAACTATTGTAATAAGAAGTTCCTGCATTTTTTCAAAAACCTTTCTTATTTAATAGCGCCGCTCTTTTTAAGAATAACCTTAACTGTGTCAGTTGGCTGAGCGCCATTTTTAATCCACTGAGCTGCCTTTTCATTGTCAATCTTGATTTCAGCAGGATCTGTCATTGGGTTATAAGTACCAATTTCATCGATGAATCTGCCGTCTCTTGGATAACGAGAATCTGCAACTACTACTCTGTAGAAAGGAACTCTCTTAGCACCCATTCTGCGAAGTCTGATTTTTACTGCCATTTTTGTTTCCTCCAAATATATAAAAATTTATTTTATAAACACATTTGTGTTATATACCTTACATCGGGAAGCCGCCCATACCCGGGCCACCCATACCGCCAAATCCGTTCATACCGCCCATACGCTTGAGCTGACGACGCATTTTACCGGAATTCATCTGCTTGAACATTTTCTGCATCTGACGATGCTGATTAAGAAGTCTGTTGACATCTTCAACATTCATTCCGCAACCGGCTGCAATTCTGCGCTTACGTGACGGATTGATAATGTCGGGATGTTGTCTTTCCTTTGGTGTCATTGAAAGAATGATTGCTTTCATTCTGTCAAGCTGACGCTCATCAACATCAACATCCTTAATTTTTTTATTAACACCGGGAAGCATTGAAAGAATATCCTTCATACTACCCATTCTGTTAATCTGTTCAAACTGGTCAAGCAAATCCTCAAGGTCAAATTTGTTCTTACGAAGATTAGCCTCAAGCTTTGCTGCCTTTTTCTCATCAAGGGCAATTTCAGCCTTTTCAATAAGAGAAAGCACGTCACCCATACCGAGAATACGTGAAGCCATACGGTCAGGATAGAAATAATCCAACTCGTCAAGCTTTTCACCCATACCTACAAATTTGATTGGTTTACCTGTAACTGCTCTTGCAGAAAGGGCAGCACCACCACGGGTGTCACCATCCATCTTTGTAAGCACAAGACCGTCAACACCCAACTCATCATTGAATGTGCTTGCAACTGTCACCGCGTCCTGACCGAGCATAGCATCAATAACAAGAAGAATTTCGTGAGGATGAACCTCTGCCTTGATGTTTTTAAGCTCATTCATAAGCTCTGTGTCAATATGCAAACGACCGGCTGTATCGATAAAGACATAGTCATAGCCTTTATCCTTTGCAAGCTTTATAGCTTCCTTTGCGATTGTCACAGGATTTGTCTGTCCCATTTCAAAAACAGGAACACCAACCTGTTCACCAACAACCTGCAACTGCTTAATAGCAGCAGGACGATAAATGTCACAGGCTACAAGCAAAGGTCTGTGGTTTTCACTTTTAAGTTTTCGTGCAATTTTTGCACAATGAGTTGTTTTACCGGAACCCTGAAGACCACACATCATAATAACTGTCGGCGGATGACTGGCATAAGCAAGTCGTGTCTGAGTTCCACCCATAAGTTCTGTGAGTTCTTCATTTACTATTTTGATAACCATCTGTGCAGGTGTAAGACTTTCCATAACCTGTGCACCGATAGCTCGTTCGGTAACTTTTACAGTAAAATCCTTGGCAACCTTATAGTTAACGTCAGCCTCTAAAAGTGCAAGACGAACTTCACGCATTGCCTCTTTAACATCTTTTTCGTTCAGACTGCCCTTACTTTTCAATCGTTGAAAAGCGGCTTCAAGTCTATCGGATAAACCTTCAAATGCCATATCTGTCACCTTAATCAGCCAAGGAAAGTGCTATTGACTTTATCTTAACTGTTTTATCGTTGATTTCGCGAGAAAGTCCGTGAGATAAATTATACTCATTTATTTCCTCTGCAACTTTCACAATTTCGTCAAGTCCGTTTTGATACTTTTCAAGTTTTTTTGAAAACTTAAGCTTGGACTCCATATCGTAAAGCAATGTTTCTGCTCTTTTGATAGCATCACGGACACCCTGACGGGTTATTCCTTCATTTTCAGCAATTTCAGAAAGAGAAAGGTCATCGTTGTAGTAAAAATTAAGATAATCACGTTGCTTGACAGTCAAGACTTCACCATACAGGTCAAGAAGCATTGTGATTTCTATGCTATTTGCCAACCTTGACACTCTCCTTTCAACAAAAATAAAATCGCTCTGTAAAGGATTTTCACTTTACAGAACGACATTATACTAAATAAAGATATATTTGTCAAGGGGTATTTTTAACCAAGTTCATTCCAATCTACAGAATCTTCTTTTCCGTTATTATCACCGATAACAATGTCACCGCCACTGTTTCCGGAATTACCATTTCCTTCTATATCCTCAAAACCTGCACCCTCGTCATCACCGGGAGATATAACGAGGTCGTTTCCGTTACCGCTATTGTTACCGTTATTGTTTGGATTTTTACCACCTGTAGTATTACCTGAAGTAGTGTCATCTTCAGCAGAACCGAAATCTGCAAAACCATCTTTATCCGTTGTTATTTCTGAAGCAGTGGTATCAGCATCTGTTGATTCATTTCCTTCATCACCTGAATTTTTACAAGCAACAAAGGTGAACACCATAACAAGCACTAAAATAAGAGCAATAATTAATTTTTTATTCATTATATACAACTCCTTTGTTTATATTTCTTAAACTCATATTAACATATCAGTGATTTTTTTGCAAGTTTTTATTTCAACTGTGCAATAGTTACACCATCTTCACCCTCACCGAAAACACCAAGACGGAATGTACGGATATTAGGGTGCTTACGAAGGTAAATGTGAATTCCTTTACGAAGAGCACCTGTCCCTTTACCGTGAATGATTGTGATTTCATTAAGACCTGTGCGAAGAATGTTGTCAATAAATGTATCAAGGTCAAGCATTGCCTCTTCAACTGTTTTTCCGCGGATATCGATATTTGAATTTGAAGATGCAGTAGCTTTCCCTGAACCTGTGTGAACAGTTCTCATACCGCCCGTCTGCTTTTTCTGTGGTTTCTGACCACCAAGCAAACGAACATCGGACATATCCGCTTTCATTTTAATCATACCCGACTGAACCTGAACAATATTCTTCTTTTCATCAACAGAAATAACCTCTGCTTCACCACCGAGAGTTTTAACAAAGACTCTGTCACCGACTACAAGTGGTCGCGGCAATGTGTACTCTCCCTCATCATCAACCAAGCCATTCTGGATTTCATCCATTTTATCAAGCTGTTTACCCATAGCAGCCTTTGCTTTTCTTGCGATTTCCTGAAGATTTTTTGTCTTTGCCTGTTCTTTCTTAAGTTGCTCAATTTCAAGAAGAAGTGAGTTACCTGCTCTACGGGCATTCTCAACAATTCTTTCTGCATCCTGTTTTGCACGGGCAATTTCCTTTTCACTTTGTGCCTTCGCTTTTTCAAGTGCCTTTTCAGCATTTTCCTTTTGACGAAGAATTGCGATTTTTTCCTCCTCAAGCTTCTGACGGTCATCTTCAAGAGCTTTCCGTGCAGTTTCGAGAGTGTCAACAGCATCTTCAAAACGAGTATCTTCTTCTGAAATAAGAGCCTTTGCAAAATCGGTTATGCTTTCGTCAATTCCAAGTCGACCTGCAATAGCAAGAGCATTTGAACGACCGGGCATACCGATAAGAAGTCTGTAAGTAGGTTTTAATGATGCAACATCAAATTCACAACAGCCATTTTCCACTCTGTCAGTTTTTAAGGCATATTCTTTAAGCTCTGAATAGTGAGTAGTTGATGCAATTTTCGCACCCTTTTGTCTTAAGTTTTCAAGAATTGCAACTGCCAAAGCGGCACCTTCAACAGGGTCCGTACCTGCACCCAACTCATCAATAAGCACAAGGCTTCTGTCATCGGCAGTTTTTAAAATCTCAACTATTGTTGACATATGTGCAGAAAATGTAGAAAGTGACTGTTCAATGCTTTGTTCATCACCGATATCGGCAAGGACATTGTCAAAAACTGAAATCTTACTGTTATCGGTAACAGGAAGCATAAGACCACATTCTGCCATAAGAGTAAGCAGTCCGATTGTCTTGATTGAAACAGTTTTACCACCTGTATTAGCACCTGTGATTACAAGAGAATCGAAGTCAGTACCAAGTGAAATATTTACAGGCACAACTGTTCGAGGGTCAATGAGCGGATGTCTTGCTTTTTTAAGCAAAATTTCACCGTCATTATTGAGTATAGGACGACTTGCTTTCATTTTATAGGCAAGATGTGCTTTTGCAAAAATCAAATCAAGCATAACAGCAGATTCAAAGCTGATTTTAATTGTATCTTCAAATTCTCCTGCCATCTGTGAAAGCTCTGCTAGAATTCTTTCAATTTCGTCCTGCTCACGACTTTCAAGTACTTTGATTTCGTTATTTGCCTCAACTACTGCAGCAGGTTCAATAAATACAGTTGCACCACTACCCGATGTATCGTGAACCATACCTGCCACATCACCACGATTTTCCGCCTTAACAGGTACAACAAAACGACCGTTTCGTTGTGTGATAATTCCATCACGAAGAATCTTTGAGTAATGTGACGAGTGAATCATAGAGTCAAGCTGTTCACGGATTTTATTTTCGAAATGGCGTTTTTTGCGACGAATTTCCTTAAGTTCAGGTGATGCATTATCACTAATTTCAGTTTCAGAAATAATGGCGTTTGTAATTCTTTCTTCAAGATATTTATTTGGATAAAGAGAATTAAACAAATCATCAAGACTTGTCTGCATTCCTGCACACTTATCGTGCCAGACAGTAATGCCTCGGATTATTTTAAGTGTTACTGCTATTTTTAAAAGTTCACCTGCTGATAAGGAGCCACCGGCAGAGGCTCTGCTCAGGGCATTATTAACATTCTGTAGTCCGCCGAATGACGGAGCTCCGAATTTAGCAATAAAAATGTAAGCCGCTTCTGTTTTGTCCAGCAACTCAAGCACCTCAAAATAATCTGTCAACGGCTCAATTTCAAGTGCTTTTTCTTTTGCATCTGCACTACTTGCCGTATCGGACAACATATTGAGTATTTTATCAAGTTCAAGTGAAATGTAATGTTTGTTCATTTTGTTATTTCCTTATAAAACTCTAATGTTTTAAAATTTCGCTGTAATTTTGAGAGAAGATATTTTTCTGTAATATATGATAAATCGGGTAAGGCATAATCTTCCATCTTGAATGAATAAATCTTTTCAAAATCAGAAAATGCAATATGGCGAAGTGCTTTTACAAGCCCTATATCAAGCTGAAAAATCATATCTGAGGGAACACAGTTTTCACAATAAAGCAAACCGTCATCCACATCAAAATACATAGTGCTCGTCTCGTATTCACCACATCTGTCACAAGCTATAAGATTGGGCATAAATCCCGCAATACACATTATGCGAAGTTCTGTAATTGCCTTGATTTGTTCAACCGGCATTTTTCCTTTTGCAAGAAAATGAAGTGAATTGAGAATAAGTCGAAGATATTCTTCGGCAGGTTCATCCTCTTGTACAAGGTTGATTATAAGCTCACCAAAATACTGAGCAAGGGAAATTTTTTCAAGGTCCTCACGAAGTCCGAAAAAAAGTTCAAGAGGCTCAGCCTCGTCAATTATGTAACTTTCCTTGGTTTTATACAAGGAAATTTTCGAATAGCAAAACATTCCCGTCGCACTGTTTTTTCGATTTTTAAAGGATTTTGCACCACGGACAAATGCACGTACAAGCCCGTTGTGGCGTGTAAGTACCGTAACGAGCTTGTCCTTTTCACCAATATTCTGTTCCTTGAGTATCAAACCGTCCGTATTCGTCCTCATAGTCCAGTTCTCCGTCAAATAAAGGTCTTTTTTTGTTATCTATGGATTTTTTATACATAAGGTAATCCTCTACTCTTCCACTCTCTGTAAATCTGCTCCAGATTGCCATACTATCCATACGAAATACCACCTTTCTGTTTATAATTTGCGATATTTCAATATGAATTATAAATGGAAAAATAAAATAATTTTAGTAAATCAATCCAATCCGAAATTATGAATAAGTCCTTCTCGGTTACGCCAACCTTCCTTAACCTTTACCCAGCACTGAAGGTTAATTTTACAACCAAAGAAGTTTTCCATATCCTGACGAGCATATGTTGAAATCTTTTTATGCATATTACCGCCTTTACCGATGATAATACCCTTATGACTGTCACGCTCACAGAAAATTGTTGCTTCCACATCCATAATTTCGTCGCTGCGTTCACGCATTTTTTCAATACTTACTGCGGTACCGTGGGGAATTTCCTTGTCAAGAAGTCTGAGCATTTTTTCGCGGATAATTTCACCTGCAAGAACTCTTTCAGGCTGGTCAGTTAGCGTGTCATCAGGGAAAAAGTGTTCTGACTCGAATGCAAGCTTCTTAAGCTCATCAAGAAGAGCATCAATGCCATAGCTTGTCTGTGCAGACACAGGGACAATGGCATCAAAATCATAATACTCTGTCATTTGGGCAATTCGGGACACAAGATTCTGCTTTTCCTTAACAGTATCAATCTTATTAATAGCAAGGATTGCAGGATTCTTGCCTTTTTTGATTTTTTCAATAAGTTCAAGCTCAGCAGGGTTCAAGTCCCCTTCAGGCTCAACAACCAAAAGACAAGCATCAACGCCCTCAATACTATCACTTACTGCTTTTACCATTTTTTCACCAAGCTTTGTTTTTGGCTTATGGAAACCAGGTGTATCAGTGAAAACGAGCTGAATATTATCGTCAGTTGTAAGAACACCCATAATTCGTGTTCTGGTAGTCTGTGGTTTTGATGAAACAATTGCGATTTTTGTTCCTAAAAGTTTATTAAGAATTGAAGATTTGCCAACATTGGCTTTTCCCACTATTGCTATAAAAGCTGTTTTTGGTGTATTCATTTATTCTCCTTTTATGTAATCCTTTTAATTATTCTTCGTCAAGATAGTAGCTTCCGTTACGCTTAAGTCCGATATTTGTAAGCACTGCTTCTTCTTTTTCTCTCATTTTTACTGCTTCAAGTCCACCTTTTTCGTGGTCATAACCAAGAAGATGAAGAAGTGAGTGCACTGTCAGAAATCCGATTTCACGCTGTAATGAATGACCGTATTTTTCTGCCTGGTCATAAGCGTGTTCAATGGAGATTATAATATCTCCGAGGATTTTTGCTCCTGTGTCATAGTTGATGTCATACTCTCCATCCTCACCCATTGGAAATGAAAGCACATCTGTACTTCTGTCAATACCACGATGCTTTAAATTAAGCTCGTGAATTGTCTTATCATCCACCAATGAAACACTGATTTCGGCCACATCGGTAAAGCCCTCGTGTACAAGCACAGCCTTACAACAACGACGAATGAGCATTCTCACTCCTGTCGGAATTTTCATTATATTCTGTTTATTATCTATTACAACTCTTAATTTCTCGTTCATTTATTCTTCCTCATTTCCTGTTTTTCATAAGCCTTAATAATATCCTGAACAAGACGATGTCTCACGACATCCTTTTCTGTAAACACGTTTATTGCTATATCATCAATTCCCTTAAGAATTTTCATAGCTTCAACAAGACCTGATTTTTTACCGTCAGGCAAGTCAATCTGTGTGATATCACCGGTTACAACAATTTTTGAATTAAAGCCAAGACGAGTAAGGAACATTTTCATCTGTTCTCTTGTAGTATTCTGTGCTTCGTCAAGAATGATAAAGCTGTCATCAAGAGTACGACCACGCATATATGCAAGTGGTGCCACCTCAATACTGCCTCTTTCCTGATATCGTTGAAAGCTTTCTGCACCAAGCATATCAAAAAGAGCATCATATAAAGGTCTCAGATAAGGGTCAACCTTTTGTTGCAAGTCACCCGGCAAGAAACCGAGCTTTTCACCTGCTTCAACTGCAGGACGAGTCAAAATAATACGATTGATTTCCTTTGCTCGGAAAGCATTTACAGCCATAGCAACAGCAAGATAGGTCTTACCCGTACCCGCAGGACCTGCACCAAGAGTGATTGTGTTGCTTTTTATACACTCAAGATATTTTTTCTGTCCAAGTGTTTTCGGTTTGATAGGCTTACCCTTGGCAGTAATGCATACACAATCACCGGTCATTTCCGTAAGCTTATCTTCATTACCCTCTTTCACAAGAGAAAGGACATATCTCACATTTTGTTCGGACAATGCCTCACCACGATTAATAAGGGTTAAAAGTCCGTTTATTGCTCTGACTGCCTTTGAAACATTTTCAGCATCACCATTGACCTTAATCTCCGAACCACGACTGATTACCTTTACATTGTACTGAGATTCAATAAGCTTTATGTTCTCATCAAAGCTGCCGAACAAACTGACCGTCTGTTCCATTCTGTCAACATTTATAACCTGTTCAAACAACTTTCTTTCACCTGCACATTAAAATAGTATACACATATTTTGATTTTAACACATTTTTCACTCATTGTCACCATTTTTTTCAATATAAATTTCCTGTAAGACGCCTATTTCTTGCTCACATTCTCCGTAAAAGGCAAAACAATTTCCGTTTTTTGTTTTTTTCAGTGTTACAGAAGACTTTGTTATATCATTGAAATCCAGAAGCTCATTGATATAACAGGCATTATCCCACAGGGCAAGTATATCCCTTGTTCTTTCATCGGCTTGCAATGGGTCTTTTGAAAATTCGGCACTATACTGTGTTATTATTCCCACAGGAAGCAGACTTTTTTCACTTTCAAGAAAAGATTTATGTTCTGTAAAAAATTTTTCTCCAACGGATGACCCGAATGGAATACGGGCACCAAAAAAGAAAAGACTTTTTTGCTTTTTTTCGTTAACGGGCTCATATATCAAAAAATTGTTCCCCTCAAATTCCTTATTTCTTTTAACCTGTGCCTTTACATAGCCATCCGCATGAATAAAGCTTTCCGTACCATCAGGATGTGTGATAATACCGCTTATAAGCAAGTCACCCTTTGTAACCGCTGTGCCAGGTTTCACCTCTTCTTCTCCGTAAAGCGCATCGATACTAATGATTACTCCATCCTCTTCCGCCACAAGGTTTGTCGGTGTTTTATCGTCATACATATCCGGTGCAACCACCTTTTCCCTAACTTCAATTACAACGGATGTGCCCTTTCTGTTGACCGCTGCCCAAGATAAATTATCAAATTCACCCACAACCTTTTTTGCTATTTCTTTTTCATCAAGGTCCGATATGGGAGAGCCGACCTTGACACCGTATTTTTCAAAAGCAGACAGGAGCTGTTCTTCTTCTATATCCACATTTCCCACAAGTGACACACTCCACACAAATCTTGTGAGAAATGAAATTATGCAGACAAATACCACTGCGCCCATAAGAATACCTGCTCGGATTTTATTCTTTCTCAAGAAAAATTTAAGTCCTTTTTTCTCAAGGACAATTGTTTTCATTCCTGATTTTTTTACTGCCTTACGAATGGAGAGATATCCCTCCACTGTGGTTGTGGCAGATATATTTCCCTTTACATTTTTTATGTTCCAGAGCGGTATTCCGTATCGTGTACAAAGGTTTAAAAATCTGTCAGAAAATCCACCGTATGCCCTGAAATTGATATAACCGAAAATGTATCTTAAAATTTGTATAATAATCATATTCCACCTATGTTGCAAAAGAAATTTCACAAATACTGCCGCAAATAACGGCAATATCACTGTCGAAGGATTTTATTACAAGGTCATCACCACAAAGTGACAACACATTTTCGCCAAGGCTTAAACGTATCGTGTTTTCATCATATTCCACCACACCCTTGCAACCTTCAACTATTATTTCTCGATTTCCGAGAAGTTCAATTCTTGGCTCGTCGGCAAAAATATCCGAAAAAAGTTTGCTTTTATTTTTTTGTTTGTCCCGTTTTCTCTGTGCTATTTTCATCACCCTCTATTCATAAAATTATATTGAAATACAGAATAAATAATTCATATTAAAAATAAGTTTTAATATATTTTAAAGGGTGTTGAATATGGCCACAATCAAACTTCGTTATGAATATTTTTCTCTTGCAGGAATATTTGTTTGTCTTTTTCTTATTTTTCGTTTTCCTATTGCAATAAAAGATGGGGTTACACAAGGACTGAACTTTTGCTTTTACACAATTATTCCCTCTCTTTTTCCCTTTATGACTCTATCTTCTTATATTACAAAATCAGATATTTTTTCTTCTGTTTACAAATTTTTAAACACACCTTTCAGGATATTTTTCCGTCAACCACCCTGCTCGGCTTCCGTAATAATATTATCAATGATAAGTGGTTTTCCTGTCGGAATAAAAATGACTGACGAATTATATAAAAATGGTCAACTGACTCAAAACCAGGCACAAAGGCTCTGCATCTTTTGTATGAATGCAGGTCCTGCTTTTGTTATTTCTGTGGTTGGTACAAATATGCTTGACAGTACTAAAGCAGGAGTAATTATTTATTTTTCTTTGTGCCTTTCTGCTTTTATTATTGGAATTATCTCTTCATTTTTTGCTCCCAAAACAGAAACAAGTGACAACTCAAAAATCCATACTTTTTCACAAGCCTCGTTATCCATTGCTGTTTCTGATTCATTACAAGCCGTTATGGGAATTTGCGCTTGGGTTGTTCTTTTCAATGCTTTTATAAATTGTCTTAACAACCTGAATTTAAGCGAAAAGGCATATATAATTATTTCATCCGTTTCAGAAATCACAAATGGGTGTATGTTGCTTTGCGGTAAATCACCCTTGCCCATAATTACGGGTATGATTGGCTTTGGAGGAATATGTGTTCATTGTCAGGTATTGGCAAATGTCAGAAATATGAAAATAAAATACGGTTATTTCTTTCTTGGGCGTGTAATTCATGGAATTATGGCGTCACTTATCAGTTTTTTGTTATTTCACATTTTCCCTGTTGAAACAAATGTATTTTCATCCTTCAACAAAATAACAGATTTTCGTTTTTCTGTTTCAATACCTGCATTTATAGTTTTTATTTTTATGTGTATTATTATGATTTTTGATATTGATAGAAAAAGAAAAGTATGATAAAATCATCCGTAGAAAGTTATGGTGATTATTTTGAAAAAGTTATTTAACAAAAACGATATTACTCCTTCATGCTCATATTGTGTACATGGCAAGCTCTCACCTAATAAGGAATCAATTCTCTGCGTAAAAATGGGCATTGTTGACCTTGATTATTCATGTAAAAAGTTTAAATATGACCCGCTTAAGCGTCAGCCTCGCAGACCTAAGGCAATTGACAAATTCGATGCATCTGATTTTTCACTTGATTCTGATGAACAATAATTATTTACATATAAAAAAGCACCTCTTCCGAGGTGCTTAATTTTTTTATTATGAAAGTGAATTGGCAGTTGAAATCTGTTCACCCTTGATTGTGAATACATACCATTCATCACCAGTGCCGGATGTAGGTGCAGTATATGTTGCAATTACTCTGTTACCTGAATAAACCTTAACCAACGCATTTGATGTTGAAAGTGCAGATTCTCCTGAGTAGTTATGTACATCAT
>JAZSHP010000067.1:0-12643 GCA_045533355.1 Candidatus Fimenecus sp. | reverse complement strand
CAACTTCTTACCTGAGCTTCTAAAGAACAAAGTTGATATTATTTACCTTTGCTTCGCTAACAATCCAACAGGTATGGCAGCAACAAAGGATGAACTTAAAAAATGGGTTGACAATGCACACAAAAACGACGCAGTAATCATTTTTAACTCTGCTTATGAAGCATTTATAACAGAAGATGATGTTCCACATTCAATTTATGAAATCGAAGGTGCAAAGAGCTGTGCAATCGAATTCAGAAGCTTCTCAAAAACAGCAGGCTTTACAGGCGTTCGTTGCGGTTACACAGTTGTTCCACACGACATCAAGGTTGACGGAGTTGAGCTCAATGCACTCTGGGCTCGTCGTCAGGCAACAAAGTTCAATGGTGTTTCATATATCACACAGAGAGCGGCTGAGGCTGTTTATAGTGAAGAAGGCAAAAAGCAGGTTCGTGAAATTATTGCATATTATCAGAACAATGCTAAGATTATCTATAACGGACTCAAAGAATGCGGTTTCACTGTTTATGGCGCAGTAAATTCACCTTATGTATGGCTCAAAACTCCAGACGGAATGAGCAGTTGGGAATTCTTCGATACTCTTCTTGAAAATATTCAGGTTGTTGGTACTCCGGGTGAAGGCTTCGGTCCAAGCGGTGAAGGTTATTTCCGACTCACTGCATTCGGCTCAACAGAAAACACAATCAAAGCAGTAGAAAGAATTAAGAATTACTTCTGCAAATAAAATGAACGGTGGAGTTAACTCCACCGTTTTTATTGACAAAAGTTATTAGTAATGCTATATTGAAATAAAAATACAAGGGAGTGTACAAAATGAAAAAGAGAATTATATCTTTATTGTTGACCATTGTGATTGTCTTTTCTATGTTAAGCTCATTGGCGCTTGTTTCAAATGCAACTATGCAGAGTGTTGAAGAACATGACAAAGTAATTAAGGCTATAAATTCATTGTTAGTAGGTGTTAATGACTTTTCTGTTAGTGAAGTAGATAAATGGACAGATGAAACTATACAGAGATTTATATATCAGAAGTTATTGTGGGAAGAATATGCACAATCAGGCTCTATTTTCAAAAGCAAAACAGGTATCGAATATCAAGCGAAAGAAGATGGATTCTGGTATTTTGATTTGGAATTAATTCAGGAAATTACACGAAATAGCTTGGGTAGAGATTTCCCAGTAGGCAAACAATCTAACACTGCATATGTGTCTGGTAACAAGTTTGTTGTTAATCCTGCTACAGGTGAATCGACGACTTTGTCAGTTCAGAATTTTAGAATGCATGGCAAGAAGATAATGGCTGTAGGTTCTGTAGTTCATAATTATAATGCAAGTAGTGAGTTTGAGCATTACTTTCAAGCTATTGTGGAGGAAAATCCGACAAGTACCTATGGTTATACATTAATTTCACTTAAAACGATAGAAGGTAATCAGAACTTTGATAAATTAACCGCATCTGCGTCTTCAGAGTTGTTGGAAAATACAAATATGCATGTTGCAAAAAACGTGATTGACGGCGATTTGAAATCGGCATGGGTAGAGGCTGTTGATGGTGTAGGAATAAATGAATGGATAAAAATAGAAAATGAGGACGGGTCACCTTTGAACCTTTCTGCTATTGAGTTAGCTACGGGATATCAAAGAAGCGAAGAACTTTTAAAAATGAACGGACACCCGAACAAGGTGCTAATTGAATACGATACAGGGTATAAACAAACAGCAGAATTATATGAATATAATAACGTTGTGGTTTTAGACCAGTCATCACCAACAAAATGGATTAAAATTACTATTTTAGGGGCGACAGAAGGAACAAAATTTGCCGATACATGTATTAGTGAAATTACTCTATTTGGACTTGATACAACGGCATATTTTGATAAGATTTTTAATGCGAATGTGGCAGGAGATATTTCTGAAGATAATGAAATGACAGAAGATAACGATTATAAAAAAGCAGCTTTTGATATAGAAAATATTGCAAAAATAATCGTTATAATACTTGTTGTGTATGTTATTGTTGTGGCCATAGTTATAGCAAATAAAAAGAAAAAATCACAAAAAGGTTAATTTAAAAAATAAGGGCAGTCTATTGACTGCCCTTTATTTTTGTTTGATTATAAATTCTTTGCTAATTCTTTGATATATGCTTTGAAATCGTCTGCGATTTCAGGGTGATTAAGAGCAACCTCACAGTTTGCTTTCATAATGCCCATTTTATTGCCCATATCATAGCGTGTGCCATAATAATCAAGTGCGATAACACCTTTTGTCTGTGCAAGTGTTTTCATAGCATCTGTAAGCTGAAGCTCGTTGCCAGCACCCTTTGGTGTGTTTTCGAGTATGTCGAAAATTTCAGGTGGCATAACAACGCGACCGAGAATTGAATAGTTTGAGAAAATTTCTTCAGGCTTTGGTTTTTCAATCATATCTGTGCAATTGAAAACCTTGTCTTCAATTTCTTCAACCTTAAGTGAACAGTATTTTGTAACATCCTTTGTCGGGACTTCCTTAACACCAACAACGCCCTTGCCATATTTTTCGTAAGCATCAATAAGCTGTTTTGTAACAGGTTCTTTGTCGGAAATGAAAACATCATCACCATAAAGGATTGCAAATGGCTCGTTGCCAACAAAATTCTTTGCGCAAAGAACTGCGTGGCCAAGACCTTTAGTTTCTTTCTGTCGAATAAAATATGTATTGCAAAGCTGTGATGGTTCGAGAACAGACTCATAGAGGTCTTTTTTATCAGGGTTTTTACTCAATTTGTCTTCAAGCTCATAAGCGTGGTCAAAATGGTCTTCGATAACACCTTTGCCACGGTTTGTGATGATGAGCACGTCTGTGATGCCTGACTTTGCTGCTTCTTCTACAAGATACTGAATTGCAGGTTTGTCAACAATGTTGAGCATTTCCTTCGGAACTGCTTTTGATGCAGGTAAAACTCTTGTGCCAAGACCTGCCGCGGGGATAATCGCTTTTGTGATTTTCATAACATTAATCTCCCAAACGTAAGAATTATTTTATGTTTGTAAATAGCGTTTCTACTGTCATAAGTAGCATTTCTATTGCCATAACAATCATATTATTTGCAAAAACTGCAAGGAAAAAACTGCCGACAGAAGTACCGCCCTGTTGTAACAGCAGAAGTTTACGGTTTCTTTCATCTTTTTCTTTTTCCTTGATTTGCTTAACCTTTTTTAGCGCGTAGTTACAGTACCACTTGTTTCCCATAACGCCTGCTAAGAACTGAAGTCCAAAAGAAAGTGCTGTCTGAGAAAAAACAAGTAACATACCCGTGTTGTTTTCACGCATAAGTGCCAGACTTTCATTACTTGCCGTTATAATCTCTTCTTCTGACATTTCGTTAAGGTTTTCAACGCTGTATTTTGTTGACCATTCTGTCAAATCCGAATATAGTCTTTGCACAGGTGGCAACAAACTGAATCCTACGGATAATAAAAGACTGAGAGCAAGGAAAACTACTCCAATCTTATGCATTTTACGATAGAAAAACCAATATGGTGCAAAGACAAACGCAGACCAATTCCAAGTGAGCTTTCCATTTTTTATCTTATGGAATTTAGAAACATATTTTTCCGAATCCTGTCGTACAAATAAGGCTACTTCTTCTGCCTTGATATTATCGTCAAAGTCCTCGAAATTGCCGTTAAGAAGTGATGGGATATTGTCAATCTGCATAGAGAAGAACGGGACCGGTTCTGCGTTCAGAACAGGTTGCTTTTCTGCTTCCTGCTTTGGCATTTCTGTTTCTTCGGGAGTGACGAAGTCAGGTTCCCAACGAAAAGATTCACTGTGCTTTTCGTGATTAGCACAATTTATGTTTTTCTTATAGCACTCACGATGATGAGGTGTTCCGCATTCGGGACACACCGCAATATCGTCATCTTCTTTGAAAGTATTATTACAAACGGGACATTTCTCGTTTGTAAATCTGAATTTATTATCCATTTTTACACATTCCAACTATTGATATATTTTTCTTGTTCATCTGTTAATTTGTCGATTTCTGTACCCCAACTGTTAAGCTTGCGAAGTGCAACCTTTTTGTCGATTTCTTCTGGTACATCAACGACCCCTACAGGTAAGTTTCCATTATTTTTAACGATATATTCAGCACAAAGAGCCTGAATTGAAAAACTCATATCCATAATTTCTGCAGGGTGTCCGTCACCGGCAGCAAGGTTTACGAGTCTTCCTTCTGCGATAATGCTGATTGTTCTGCCGTCAGGAAGAACATAACCGAGAATATTGTTTCTTTGAGGTTTGATTTCAACTGCCATTTTCTCAAGGTCAGGAATGTTGATTTCAACATTGAAATGACCAGCATTACAACAGATTGCGCCGTCCTTCATATTTTTGAAGACTTTTTCTGTGATAACATCCTTACAGCCTGTAACAGTAACGAAGAAGTCACCTTCTTTAGCAGCTTCTGTCATTTCCATTACGGAGAAGCCGTCCATTCGAGCTTCCATAGCTTTAATAGGGTCGATTTCAGTAACGATAACCTGTGCACCAAGAGCATTTGCGCGCATTGCAACGCCTTTACCGCACCAACCGTAACCTGCAACAACAACCTTTTTACCGGCAACAATCAAATTTGTTGTACGATTAATACCGTCCCAAACAGATTGACCTGTACCGTAACGATTGTCGAAAAGATATTTGCATTTTGCATTGTTAACGGCAATCATAGGGAATTTAAGTTCACCATCATTGTGCATAGAAACAAGACGGATAATGCCTGTTGTTGTTTCTTCACAACCACCTAAAACATTAGGTAAAAGCTCAGGATATTCGTTGTGAATAAGATTAACAAGGTCGCCACCGTCGTCAATGATAATATCAGGACCTGCTGAAATAACATGACGGAGATGGTCCATATATTCTTCACCTGTAGCATTGTACCAAGCAAACACGTTAAGTCCGTTGTGAGCAAGTGCTGCAGCAACATCATCCTGTGTTGAAAGTGGATTTGAACCTGTAACATACATTTCAGCGCCACCTGCTGCAAGTACAGTACAAAGATATGCAGTTTTTGCCTCAAGATGAATTGAAAGAGCAACCTTTTTACCTGCAAAAGGCTTTGTTTCGCTGAAATCCTTTTCAATACTGCGAAGCACAGGCATATGTGCCTTAACCCAATCAATTTTCTGCTGACCTGATTCAAAAAGGTCAATATTTCTTACGATACTCATTTTAATAACTCCATTGATATATATAATATCTTATAATACCATAAACAACCACAAAAATCAATAAATGTTGAAAAATGAAAAGCAGTTACCCGAAAGCAACTGCGCAGAGATTTGATGTTTATTTAATTTCACCGTGTTTTTCATAATTTGCAACTTCGGTAATCTCGTTTTTATCATTAACAAAAACAACCTTCGGATAATGATTTTCATTTTCCTCCGGTGTCATCTGAGCATAAGCCATAATGATAACTTTATCACCAACTTCGACACATTTTGCAGCGGCACCATTAAGACAGATGCAACCGCTATCCTTTTCACCCGCGATTATGTATGTTTCAAATCTGTTTCCGTTATCAATATCTGCTATCTGTACTTTTTCGTATTCAAGCAATCCTGCAGCATCCATCAGAGCTTTATCAATTGTAATGCTGCCAACATAGTTCAGGTCTGACTGAGTTACAGTAGCACGATGAATTTTGCTTTTTAACATAGTAAGATACATTTTTACACCTCATATAAATAACTCAAAAAGATTATATTCATTAATGTACTCTGTATTATATCACGTTTTTTACTATAAGACAAGCGTTGTATTGAAAAAAGCACTCATCAGCAGATGAGCGCTTTAAATTTATGTGTTCTTTTCAAGGAAAATTACAATGTCACCCACAGTTTTGAACTTATTAAGAACTGAGTTTGGGAATTCAACATCGAACTCTTCTTCAAGAGCGGCAACAAGATAGATAAAGCTCAATGATGAGAATCTGAAATATTCGTCTAATTTTGTTGTTTCTGTAAAATTCAAATCATCACGACAAAGCACATCTGTAAACACAGTTTGAATTCGTTTAATCATAACAGTTATTCCTTTCCATTCATTTCGGCAGTAATTTTTTTAAAATTAATTTTACCCATCAGAGTCCTTGGCAACTCTTCACGAAAAACAACTTCTCGCGGCATTGCGTATTCGGCAACGTTCTTTTTGCATTCTTCAAGAATTCTGTTGCGAAGTGCATCAAGGTCTGAACTCATATTTACAGGTTGAACAACCGCAACAACACGTTGTCCCACGCTTCTGTCCTCAACGCCTACAACACAGTTGACGGCAACACCGTTGCAACCATTGATTACTTCTTCAATCTGTGATGGATAAATGTTATAACCTGATGTGATAATCATTTTACAATGTCTTTGACGATACCAAAGGTATCCGTCTTCATCCACACAACCAAGGTCGCCTGTATGTAACCAGGTCAACCCGTCGTCGTGCTTTTGCAAAGCAATTTTTGTTTCTGCTTCATTTTTGTAATAGCCCTTCATAAGTGTAGGACCTGTTATACAGATTTCACCATCTTCGCCTGTTGGCACTTCTTCGTGAGTGCCGACCTTACAAATTTTAATTTTGTTATCAGGAAGAGGAAGACCTGTGCTACCTTGCTTATGTGCAAAGAATGGGCTTATACACGCAGCCGACAAGCATTCTGTAAGACCATACGCCTCTGTCATCTGCTCACTTGAACCACCTTTTTTCAGGTATTTGTTTATTCTATTATGTAATTTGTCACTACACTTGTCACCGGAAAAAGCAACCATTTCAAGGAATGACAAATCCCACTTTTCGATTTCTTCACTTCGAGAGAATGCTTCAAATAATGCAGGCACAGCATAAACATGATTAATTTTGTTTTTGAAAATAAGCTTTGTACATGCTTTAAAGTCGAATTTCGGAACAAGGAAAACCTGCATACCGAAATACAACATAACGTGCATACACATTGCAAGTCCGAATCCGTGGAAAACAGGCATAAGTGCAAGTGCCTTTTTACCGGCAGCATCCTTTGTGTTGTCACGCTTGATTTCTTCTGCTTGTACAGCCATACAGTTAAATGCACGATTGTGAATCATAACGCCCTTAGGAATTCCTGTTGTACCACCACTGTAAAGAATAACAGCAATATCGTCACCCTTGCCATCGTCAACGGGTAAAGGCTCTTTTCTCTGTTTTCCTCTTTTGAGAAAATCGTTCCAATATACAATATCGTGGTGGGGCTTGAATTTTAAATCCAATTTATTCTTCATTAAATAAAGTGGCTTTAAATAAGTAGGAAGTGCATCCGCAATTCTCGCAAGAATAATGACAGGTTTTGTCGATGTTTCCCAAGTGATTTCAGAAAGCTTTGGATAAAGTATATCAAATGTGATAACCGCTTTACTGTCAACGTGCTCAACAAATTTTTTGATTTCATTAGCAGAAAGTAAAGGGTGAAGCATATTTGCAACAGCGCCTATACGGTTGATTGCATATACTGAAATCAATGCTTGTGGACTGTTAGGAGCAACAACGGAAACGAAATCTCCCTTTTTTACACCACTTGCCAACAAGGATTGGGCGACAAGTTCAATTTGCTCTATCATCTGAGCAAATGTAATTTTCTTATTTTGGAAATTCAATGCATAATAGTCAGGATACTTTTCTGCAGTTTCTTTAAAAAGTGAAACCATTGAAAATTCAGGATATTCAGGTCTGAAATTTTCAGGAGCGTGATGTTCACTCCAAATATTACGTTCTCTCAACATAAAGGCAATAACACCTCGTGTTATATTAATAGTGATAAATAAACAACACTATTCTATCATTATGATTAATAAAAGTCAATAGAAGAAGCTCGTGTTCTATAAAACACATTTAATGTACAATGTGTATAGTAAATGGAAAATACTGTTTATGAGAGAGACGATTTTCTTGTAAGTAGCTTGTTTATAGTGTTTTTGATGTGTTGAGACAGAATAGAAAATGATGATTGCAAATAAAAAAGCACTTACATAACTGTAAGTGCCTTATGAAGCTGTATTTTATATGTTTTTCTCAATGAATTTTGCAACATCGCCGACAGTTTTGAATTTCTTGAGAACTGTGTTCGGAATTTCAATATCAAACTCATCTTCAAGTCCGCAGATAAGCTGAACAACACCCAAAGATGAAAGCTCAGGAATTTTATTAATTTTTGTTTTAGGTGTTATATCCGGGTTTTCAACACCGGTAACCTCAGTAAATACTTTTAAGATGCGTTCAAACATAGTTTATTTTTTTCCTTCCATTTCTTCAATTAATTTTTTAAAGCTGACTTTGCCCATAGCAGTTTTTGGCATTTCTTCTCTAAAAACAATTTCTTGTGGTCTTGCATAGTCAGCAACATTCTTTTCGCATATGTTGGCAATTTCTTTACGAAGCTTTCCAAGGTCAATATCCATACTTGTAGGTTGAACAACAGCAACGATTTTTTGAACTGATGCACGACCTGTAACTCCGATTACGCAAGAAGTGTTAACGTCATCGCACTGATTAATAACATTTTCAATTTGAGTCGGATACACATTGTTACCGGCAACGATAATCATTCGAGAGTGTCTTTGACCATAAAAAACATAACCGTCTTCGTCCACATGGCCAATGTCGCCGGTATGCACCCAGATTTTTCCGTCTTCGTGTTTTTGTATAACACGAGCAGTTTCTTCTTCGTTATTATAATAACCCAGCATTCGTGTAGGACCTGAAATACAGATTTCACCATCTTCGCCTACCGGTAATTCTTCTTGTGTTCCGAATTTAACGATTTTTACTTCGTTATCAGGGAAAGGAAGACCGATACTATCTTCTTTCATTCCAAAGAATGGGTTGATAATTGCACCGGATACAGTTTCTGTAAGTCCGTAAGCATCCATCAAGCGTGCATTTGAATTACCCTTTTCAAGATAATTGTTCATACGGGCAATGAGCTTCTTATCGCACTTGTCACCGCCAACAGCAACCATTTCCATAAATGAAAGGTCAGCGTTTTCAATTTCTTCGGTTCTTGACAATGCTTCATATAAAGCAGGAACAGCATAAATGTAATTGAGCTTTTTCTTGAAAATCAATTTTGCACATGCTTTGTAATCAAATTTTGGCACGAGGAAAAGATGACAACCGAAAGAAAGCATTACGTGAATACACATTGCAAGTCCGAAGCCGTGGAAAACAGGCATAAGTGCAAGAACACGCTTACCGGCAGTATCTTTTGTGTCAAGAGGCTTAATTTCTGAAGACTGAACAGCCATAGCATTAAAGGCAAAGTTCTGAAGCATAACACCTTTAGGAAGACCTGTTGTACCACCGCTGTAAAGGATAATCGCAACATCTTCACCCTTACCGTCGTCAACAGGAAGTGCTTCTTTTCTCATTTTACCTTTTTTGATAAAGTCCTTCCACTCAATGGTGCTGTGAGAAGGGTTATAATCGATTTTCTTTTCTGCCTTGAGTCTGTATATAGGTCTGAGATAGAAAGGTAGCGCATCTGAAATATGTGCAATAATCATAAGCGGATTACAAGGGCTCTTCCATTCAATTTCAGCAATTTTAGGATATACCAAATCAAATGTCAACATAACTTTACTGTTAACATTTTCAACAAGTTGCTTGATTTCACTCTGTGAGAGTAATGGGTGAATCATATTGGCAATAGCACCGATTCTGTTGATTGCATACACCATATTAACAGCTTGTGGTGTGTTAGGAGCAACAACTGAAACATAGTCGCCTTTTTTGACCCCGCTTGCTAAAAGGGATTGAGCAATCAACTCAATCTGAGCAAACATTTCTGAAAATGTTAATTTGTTATTTTGAAATTCCAATGCCGTGAAATCAGGATGTCTGTTTTTTGTTTTTTCCATGAAGGAAAACATAGAACAATCGGGATATTCAGGTATGAAATTATCTTTACCGTGATGTTCACTCCAAATAGTAGGTTCACGCTTCATAAATAATTCACCTCAAAAAGTATAATACATACGAATTATACACTATTTCAGGTGTTTGTTCAAGAGTTTTTTGTGGCCAAAGTTGACAAAATATACAAGGCATCAACAGACCTTGTGTTGCTTGACATCACTATGTTATTTCAGTATAATTATAATGATATATTATACTTTAATTATATATAAACTAAAATAATACATTTTACGGTTTGTACATGTAGGTGGAAAACAATGGAATTCAAATTAACATCTTCACAAAAGAATTTTTATACAAAAAACGCATTCCTTGATAGTACAATTTGGAATCAAGGGGTTTTTGAAACATTTCCAAAAATATATTCTTACAGACAGTTGAACGATGCGTATAACAGATTGGTAGAGGATAACGACAGTCTTCGAGTGAAAATCAAAGAAACGGCTGACGGTCCTGTAACCTATGTTGAAGATTTCGAATATGTAGAATGGCCATTTTTGAAAGTAGAGTCCGAAGAAGAGCTGATGGTTCATTTTAAAGAATTCATTAACACTCCAACAGATGTTTATGGCAGATTGGTTAAATGCATTGTGTTTCAGACATCATCTACATCAGGTATATTGATTTCTGCTCATCATATGGTTATTGATGGATTCAGTGCTTCTGTTATGTCGGAAGACATTAACAAATATTTGCATGATTTGAATTATAAACCACCTTTCCGTCAGAGCTACATTGAATATATCGAAAAAGAGGAAAAGCACAAAAAATCAAAAAGATTTTTATCTGACAGACAATTCTGGAAAGAGCAATTTGAATTAAATCCGGTTTGTGATATGTTTTCGGACAAAAGCAACAAGCCGAATTATGAGGCTGCATCAATAAATCTTGAAGTACCACATGAATTTGTAAATGAAGTTAAGGCTTTTTGCAAGGATAACGACATTTCTCCGTCTTCATTTTTTAATACAGTTTATGCCACATATATTTTCAGAATTTTTGATTTTAAAAAATTTACAATTGGTGTTCCTGTATTAAACCGAACCACACAGGCAGAAATAAACACAATCGGTCTTTACATGCATGAAATGCCTCTTGTTGTTGATTTGCAATCGGGTTCATTCATAGAAAATGCTCGAAAAATTGAAGATTCATGGATGAATGTTTTCAGACATCAGAAGTTTACACAACCGGATATAAAAGACATGCTACGAGAAGAAAATCTTCCATTCAACACCTTGTTCGATTTTGCGGCAGACTTTTTGGAATTTGAACCAAAGGAGGAGTATGATGTAGAATTTGATTATATCAATATGCTGTCTATGCCGTTAGAACTTCATTTATTAGCATTTAGTAAAAATCCTCCTGTTTTAAAAGCTTTATATCAAACCGCTCTATTTGACGAACGCGAAATTAACACCTTACTTCGTTCAGTTATTGCGATTGCCAGAGATGCACTTAGTAATCCTGATAAAAACATCTGTGACCTTGAAATGGTTTCAGCAGACGAAAAACAAAAACTTCTTTATGACTTCAACAATACAAAAGCAGAATATCCAAAGGACAAGTGTATCCTTGAGTTATTTGAAGAGCAGGTAGAAAGAACACCTGACAAAATAGCACTTGTAGCTGTTGATAAGAAGCTCACATACAAAGAACTTAATGAAGAAGCAAACAAAATAGCACATAGCCTTATTGAAAAGGGAATAGGCAAGGGTGATATTGTTGGCATTAATATATCAAGAAACAGTAGCCTTTTAGTTGCTTTGGTTGGTGTTTTAAAAACGGGAGCAGCATATTTACCACTTGACCCTGACCACCCAAAAGAAAGAATAGAACATGTGTTGTTTGACAGCAATGCAAGATTTTGTATTACTGAAGCAAACATAGAAAGTTTATTGAGCAACACAAACATAGAAAATCCGGATATAAAAATACAGGGTAATGATGCTTGCTATTGCATTTATACATCAGGTTCAACAGGACAGCCTAAAGGTGCTATGATTTGTCATAAAAACCTGACGTGGTATATGTCGTCATTAATAAGTATATATGGCAAAAACGGAGCACGCATGCCTTTCTTCACATCACAAAGTGTAGATTTATCCGTTACATCAATATTCTTCCCATTGGTAACTGGTGGAACGACATATTTTTACAATTCTGATTTATTAAAGAATCTGTCCGATATTATTAACAATGAAGAACTTAATATAATCAAGCTAACGCCAATACATATGCAGATTATAAATCAGCATATTGTAGCAAAAAATATTGTTAATATAGAACACTTAATAGTTGGCGGTGAACAACTTTATCGTTCTACTTGTATTGATTTTCTTGAAAAATTTGGAAAACACATAAAAATACATAACGAATATGGTCCGACAGAAACAACGGTTGGATGTGGTGATTATGTGTTTTCTTATGAAGATGATGACACAGCAGTCTCAATAGGGCATCCAACGAACAATGTTCAATTATATATTGTAGATAAATATATGAACCCAACACCGATAGGTGTAATAGGAGAACTGTGTATAGCAGGTGATGGCGTCTGTGCAGGATATCTTAACAGACCAGAACTCACAGCAGAAAAGTTCATAGATAACCCATTCGGAGAAGAAGTCGGAGGCCAAGCGGTCTTAGGAAGACA
>JAZSHP010000056.1:0-26839 GCA_045533355.1 Candidatus Fimenecus sp. | reverse complement strand
ATACCCGCCCTTCTATACTTCAAAACTATCACTCCAATAATTTACATTTATTGTTTCTGTCTGTAATTAAAATAATAAGTTCTTTTGACATATTAGTGATATTTTCGGAATCATTATTTTTGACTGCATTTGAAAATTCTGAAAACTTAATGTTTATCTGAGCTTCAAGAGATGCAAGATTAGCATTGCTCATAGGGTCAGAATAGCGAATAGTTTCATAAACCTTTTTACACTCTTTTTGTGCTACAGGTGTATTAGCATGACTCATAAGAGTTTCTGCATCAGCTGCAAGTGCTTTAATAAAAAATGTCTGAGATTTAACCTTATTGTTAATTTCACTAACTAAATCAGCAGCTAAACTTGCTTTTGAAACGGCAATTGCGGTAAATCCAAGAACTGCAAAACAAATGATAACGCTAATCCAACTTGGAAATCCGGGAATTACCATACAAAGTGTACCAAAAACCAAAGTTAAAACAAGTCCAATACGACTTACTGAAAGCATGGAAATGTTATAGAAAAGTTTTTTGAGGTTTTCTTCTTTAAGAGAAAAGTAACCGGTAACAAGTTGGCCGATAAAAGCAAGAGTGATAAAAGCATATCCTATCCAAAAAGAACCTTCTCTCTGATTTTCTCCAACCAATTCACTTGGTAAAGCAAAAGCAACTCCGTTAAATATTGCTAAAGATATTCCCCAAAGAATAGCATAAATTCTAAAATTCTTATTCATTTAAAACTACCTCCGAATTAAAGTTTTTCTCCACATTCAAAGCAAAATTTTGCACCCGGAACAATATCAGCACCACATTTAACGCATTTGCTAACAAGTGGTGTACCACATTCCATACAGAACTTACCTTTTTTAGTTTTATTTCCACATGATGGACAAATGATTTCGTCATCATCAATTTTCTCTATCTTTTTTCCACACTCAAGACAGAATTTTGAATTTTCAACTACCTCACTCTTACAATGTGGGCAAATAATTTTAGCTTTTGGCTCTTCAGTTGGAGTTAATCCAAAGCCATTAAACATGTTGCCAAGTTGACCACTCACAGCCCCGGCTGCAGCCATACCTACACCAAGACCAATCATATCTCCGGCAACACCACCGCCACTTCCACTGATATTCATATTGCCAATGCCTTCTGCGTATGCCTTCTGAACCTCAGCCTGAAGAACATCTTTTTCAGTGTATCCTTTAGCACGCATAACTTCTGCTTCAGCAAATCCAGCAAATTTAGCTGCCTGAGCTTCAGTTTGTGCCTTTATAAGGTCTCTTTCAGCCTGACGACGTTCGATTTCAGTCTGTGTTGTTTCTTTTTCAAGTACAGCTTGTCTTTCAGCTACTGTAACAGTTGCAGCAGCCTCTGCCATTGTAACTTTTATATCTGTTTCTGCCTGAACCATTTTCTTCTGTAATGAAATGGTATGTAACTCTCGAATGCGTTTAAAATTCGGGTCACTTTCAGGTAAAACAACAGTATTAACATAAAATTCAGGAATTGTAAGACCATATTCTTCGAAACCAGGAACAATGCTATTTTTCAAAACTGCTGATAACAAACCGAGATTCTCATCTATTTCAAGAATATTAATATTGTTTGCCTTAATACAACTTGAAAGATTTGTTTTTACAACAGTTGAAATCAATGGACGAAATGAAGCAGAAAGTGATTTTGTAAAACCATTACCCTGTTCATTCCATGCTATTCCATTTGTTGTGCCAACAACCTTTACAAGCAATTTTCTTGGGTCAGAAACCATAAGATTCATCTCACCGGATGCACCAATTTCCAATGGAACACCATATGTCGGTTCAAGAAAACGAACCTTACTATCAGTACCCCACTTCACAGCCATCTGAACTGTTTTATTTATAAAATAAACCTCACAATGGAATGGTGTATCTCCACCGGTAGTACGATTTAAGAATTTTCCGACATTAGGAATATTTTCTGTTTCAAGTGTATAACGACCCGGACCAAATAAGTCAAGTGCTTGACCATTCATAAAAAATATAGCTTCTTGTGATTCGTGAACAATAAGCTGAGTTAAACTATTAAAATCTTCACAAGGATGCTTCCAAATAAATGTGCTGTTATCACCCTCATATTTAATAATCTCTGCAATGTTTGCCATTGATAGACCTCCTTACAACAGATAGCATTAATTACAAATAATACAATATAATTAAATATACATTTTAAATACTATCATTACTAAAAACAATTGTCAACAAAAACAGATCGTATTTTACATAATATATAATTATAAAAAAGCAGATACAAAATGTATCTGCTAAAATATTATGATAACCAACTACTTATAATATCTTTTTTAAATAGTGTCCTGTATATGACTTTTTACATTTTGCAACTTCTTCGGGTGTTCCGCACACAACAATTTTACCACCCTTATCCCCGCCTTCAGGTCCTAAATCAATAATATAATCAGCAGTTTTTATAACATCAAGATTATGCTCGATTACAACAATTGTATTACCTGAATCAACAAGTCGTTGAAGAACCTCTATAAGCTTATGAACATCTGCTGAATGTAGCCCTGTAGTAGGTTCATCAAGGATGTATATTGTTTTTCCTGTAGAACGTTTAGAAAGCTCTGTAGCAAGCTTAACACGTTGTGCTTCACCGCCTGAAAGTGTAGTCGCAGATTGACCTAATTTAACATAACCTAATCCAACATCATATAAAGTCTGAAGCTTTCGTTTTATTTTAGGAATATGATTAAAAAATTCCAACGCCTCTTCTACAGTCATTTCAAGAACATCATAAATACTTTTACCCTTGTACTTAACTTCAAGTGTCTCTCTGTTATATCTTGCTCCGTTACAAACTTCACAAGGAACATATACATCAGCAAGGAAATGCATTTCAATCTTTAAAATACCGTCACCTTCACACGCTTCACATCTTCCGCCTCTAACATTAAATGAAAATCTGCCTGAATTATATCCACGAATTTTAGCATCCTGAGTTGATGCAAACAATTCACGGATATCTGTAAATACACCTGTATATGTTGCCGGGTTTGAACGAGGTGTTCTGCCAATAGGAGATTGGTCAATATCAATAACTTTATCGAGATACTCAAGTCCGGACATTGATTCAAATTTTCCTAAAGATTTCTTAGCATTATTCAATTCATTAACAAGGTTTTTATATAGTATTTCATTGATTAATGATGATTTACCTGAACCGGAAACACCTGTAACACAGTTAAAGCAACCAAGAGGAAAATCAACATTAATATTTTTAAGATTATTTTCCTGTGCACCGATAACTGATAAGAAATTACCTGAGCCTTTTCTTCTCTTTTCAGGAATCGGGATTTTTCTTTCACCAGAAAGATATTTTCCTGTAATGGACTCTTTACATTTAATAATATCATCAACTGTTCCTGCACATACAATTTCACCACCGTGAACACCTGCGCCGGGACCGATATCAACGATATAATCTGATTCTCTCATTGTGTCTTCGTCATGCTCAACAACAATCAACGTATTCCCTAAATCACGCAGTCCTTTAAGTGTTCCAAGCAATTTATCATTATCTCTCTGATGTAAGCCGATGCTTGGTTCATCAAGAATATATACAACACCCATAAGTGATGAACCGATTTGTGTAGCAAGTCTTATTCTTTGACTTTCACCACCTGAAAGCGTACCTGAGGTTCTAGAAAGAGTTAAATATTCAAGACCGACATTATGGAGGAATTTTAATCTGCTCTTTATTTCTTTTATAATGGATTCTGATATGAATTTTTCTTTATCGGTAAGCTCTAAATTATCAACAAAAGTCAACGCAGAAACAATTGACATATCACAAAATTGACTGATATTTTTTCCACCAACCGTGACAGAAAGAATTTCAGGCTTTAATCTTGTACCGTTACAATCAGGACACTTACAGGCAGTCATAACCTGTTCAATTTCCCATTTAGCCCAATCACTTGTTGTTTCTTTGTATCTTCGTTCAAGATTATTAATAACACCCTCAAATTCAGACATATATGTTCCTGAGCCATAAAGAGTTGAACGAGTCATTTTCATTTTATGGTCTGTACCATATAAAATCGCATTAATACCCTCTTCTGAAATATATTTTAAGGGTGTTTTAAGTGTGAAACCATATTCTTTACCAATTGCATTATAATACATGGCAGAAATTGAGCCTTTTTCCGCTTTTCCCCAACCCGAAGCGCAAATTCCACCTTCACTTATAGAAAGGTTCTTATTAGGCATTACGAGGTCCGGACTGACTTTCATAAATGTTCCCAAACCTGTACAAGTTGGACAAGCACCATACGGATTATTAAAAGAAAACATTCTTGGTGACAATTCATCAATGCTGATTCCGTGTTCAGGACAAGCATAATTAAGTGAATATAGATATTCTTTATCGCCGATTACATCAATAATTACATTACCGCCTGAATGTGATGTTGTAGTTTCAATTGAATCAGCAAGTCGAGTTCTTATTCCATCTTTGACAACAAGTCTGTCAACAATAATATCAATAGTGTGCTTAAACGTCTTTTTAAGTTTCATATCCTCAACAAGTTCTGTAATTTCGCCATCAATTCTGGCTCTTACAAAACCTGCTTTTAATGCATTCGAAAGTTCTTTTGCGTGTTCACCTTTTTTACCACGAACAACAGGAGCTAAAATCTGAAATTTTGTGCCTTCAGGTAAGCTTAAAATACTATCAACAATCTGGTCAACTGTCTGTTGCTTGATTTCTCGACCACAAACCGGACAATGAGGAATACCGATTCTTGCATATAACAAACGAAGATAGTCGTAAATTTCTGTTACAGTACCAACTGTTGAACGAGGATTTTTTGATGTTGTTTTTTGGTCAATAGAAATTGCAGGTGAAAGTCCTTCAATTGATTCAACATTTGGTTTTTCCATCTGACCTAAGAACATTCTTGCATAAGAAGATAATGATTCAATATACCTTCTTTGACCTTCAGCATAGATAGTATCAAAGGCTAATGATGATTTACCTGAGCCTGAAAGCCCTGTAAAAACAACAAGCTTATCTCTTGGAATTTCAAGGTCGATGTTTTTAAGATTATTCTCTTTTGCACCTTTTACAATAATTTTATCGTGTATCATTTATTTCTCCGATTTAAGTTTTTCAATTTTATCTCTTAAATATGCTGCATGTTCAAACTCAAGAATTTTAGCAGCTGCTTTCATTTCTTCAGTAAGTCTTATAATAAGTTTTTCTTTTTCACTTCGACTTAATTTTTTCTTGCCTGCTTTATCACGACTTGATATTTCAAGAATTTCACGAACATCCTTTGTAATTGTCTGTGGTTTAATCCCGTGTTCTTCATTATATGCAATCTGAATTTCACGACGACGATATGTTTCGCTAATTGCTCGTTCCATTGAATTAGTGACAGTATCAGCATACATAATAACGTGTCCGTTTGAGTTTCTTGCTGCTCGACCGATAATCTGTATTAAAGAAGTTTCGGAACGCAAAAAGCCCTCTTTATCTGCATCGAGAATTGCAATAAGTGACACTTCAGGAATATCAAGACCTTCTCGTAAAAGATTAATACCCACAAGAACATCAAATTCACCTAAACGCAAGTCACGGATAAGTTCCATTCTTTCAATGGTATCAATATCATAATGCATATATCGGACTTTAATTCCGTGTTGTGAAAGATAATCAGTAAGATTTTCAGCCATCTTTTTAGTAAGAGTTGTTACGAGGACACGTTCTTTTTTCTCAACACGGATGTTGATTTCAGAAATTAAATCATCAATCTGACCTTCGGTTCCTCGAACTGAAATTTCGGGGTCAAGAAGACCAGTAGGTCTTATAACCTGTTCAGCAATCTGAACACTTTTTTCGTTTTCAAAAGGTCCCGGAGTTGCACTTACAAATATTTTCTGGTGCGTTTTGTCATAAAATTCATCAAAAGTCAAAGGTCGGTTGTCATATGCAGACGGAAGACGGAAACCGAAATTAATAAGGCTGTCCTTTCTTGAACGGTCACCACCGTACATACCTCTTACCTGTGGTAATGTTACATGAGATTCATCAACAAAAAGAACATAATCATCAGGAAAATAGTCAAGTAATGTAAACGGAGGTTCACCGGGTTTTCGACCTGACATAATTGCAGAATAATTCTCGATTCCTTTACAAAATCCTGTTTCACGAAGCATTTCCATATCATATTCAGTTCTTTGACGGATTCTCTGAGCTTCGATAAGTTTTCCTTCTTTTTCAAAGGCAGCAACCTGCAATTCCATCTCATCATTTATCTGTTTAAGTGCATTTTCCATTTTTTCAGGTGAAACTACATAGTGAGATGCAGGATAGATAGCAACATGAGACACAACATTCTTAACAGCACCTGTCAACGGGTTGATTTCAGAAATTCTGTCGATTTCATCACCGAAAAATTCAACTCTTATAGCAGTATCATTTGAGTAAACAGGAAAAATTTCAACTATATCCCCTCTTACCCTGAATTTATTACGGATAAAGTTTATATCATTTCGTTCATATTGAATTTCAACGAGCTTTTCGATAAATTCATCACGACTTTTTTCCATGCCTGTTCTCAGTGAAATAACCATGCTTTTGTAATCAATAGGGTCACCGAGAGAATATATGCAAGAAACACTTGCAACAATTATAACATCTCGTCGTTCAGATAATGCAGATGTTGCAGAATGTCGCAGTTTATCAATTTCATCATTAATTGAAGAATCTTTTTCGATATAAGTGTCAGTTGTTGCGATATACGCTTCAGGTTGATAATAATCGTAATAGGAAACGAAGTATTCAACAGCATTTTCAGGAAAAAATTCCTTAAATTCGGCACAAAGCTGACCTGCAAGAGTTTTATTATGAGCAAGTACGAGCGTAGGTCTGTTAAGCTTAGCTATAATATTAGCCATAGTAAATGTCTTACCGGAGCCTGTCACGCCCAGCAAAGTCTGTTCCTTATAACCTTTTTCAATACCATCAACAAGCTTTTCAATTGCTTGAGGCTGGTCACCTGTCGGCTGATAATTACTGACTAATTTAAACATTTTACACCTCTCATATTTGTATATAAATTATACAATATTACAATAATATAATCAACAAAAAAATTATAATAATACTTATAGTTAAAATAAAAAAACTCCTTCAAAGTAGGAGTTTTGGAGTAATAAATACACAATAAAAAAAGCTGTGTGAAACCACACAGCCAATTTAGTTTACATATAATACATCATTTCTGAAAACATTCCAGTTGCAATAAGAATGATAAAACTTAAAATACTAATTACAAAACCAATTACAGCAACAATAATACCAGCAAGTGCTAATTTATTGTCCTTATCCTTTTGTCTTGCCATCACACCTAAAACGATTGCAACAATACCTAAAATAAATGGACAACAAAACCATGAAAGAATACCACATACCAAAGATCCAATAGCCATTCCGTTGTTCTGTGAACTCTGCTGTGCTGGAGCAACCGGTGGGTAATTATTAACCGGTGGGTAATTATTCACAGGTGCAGCGTTATCCACAGGTGCTGCGTTATAAGGTTGTGAAAAATTATACGCAGTTAAATCTGTTCCACAGTTAGAGCAAAAAACAGAATTCTCCATGTTATCTGTTCCGCATTTTGGACAAATCATAATAAAAATCCTCCTCTTTTAAGATAGTTTGATTATAGCTTTTATTGTTAATTTTGTCAACCTAAATTTCTTGCAATACCAAATATTAATAGTGCAACTATACTTAATGCAAATAAACTCCATAAAACTACAGGCTTTTTCACAAATTTTGGTGTTCCAATAAACAACAACAAGGCAATAAGATTCCAAAAAATCAAAAGAATAAACGCAGCTTGATTATACATAAATGCTTCGTAAAAATCAAACCTTAAAATTGATTTAAACATCCTTGTTACACCACATCCGGGACACTGAATTCCAAAAAATTCATTATAAATACATGGAAAAGATAATCCTAAATATTGAATTAAAATATAATATATAAAACCACAAGAAAGAATAGATGCGTAAATTTTAATAATTTTCTTTCGCAAATTGTCACCCACATAATATTAATTATTTTAAAATTATATACCATTTTATTTCAATAATCAATAAGAACATCTCTAATTAATAACTATAACCAATAAAAAATAACACATAGTAATACATCTACTATGTGTTATTCAATATTTTAAATTAATTTTATTTTTCTATGAGTGATACGCCACTCATTTCAGCAGGAATCTGGAGTCCCATAATGTCAAGCATTGTTGGTGAAAGGTCACAAAGCTTGCCGCCCTCCTGCTTAAGAGCACAATCCTTACCAACTACTACAAGAGGAACAGGATTTGTTGTATGAGCTGTAAATGGTGAACCATCATCTTCATACATCTTATCTGCATTACCGTGGTCAGCTGTAATAAGAATTACACCATCCATTTTCATAGTTGCATCTACAAGCTTGCCGACACATTCATCAACTGCTTCAACAGCCTTTACAGCAGCATCAAAGATACCTGTATGACCAACCATATCACAGTTAGCATAGTTAAGAATAACAACATCATATTTACCGCTTAAAATCTGTTCACAAGCTGCGTCACAAACTTCGTATGCACTCATTTCAGGCTTTAAGTCAAATGTTGAAATCTTTGGAGAATCAATAAGAACTCTGTCTTCACCAGGATAAACCTTTTCTTCGCCACCATTATAGAAGAATGTTACATGAGCATACTTCTGTGTTTCAGCAATACGAAGTTGAGTCTTACCGAGCTTTGAAAGGTACTCACCCATTGTGTTTGTAAGTGTCTGTGGTTTATATGCAACATTTACATTTGGCATTTCAGCATCATACTGTGTCATACAAACATAATAAAGTGGGAAGAATTCTTTTCTCTGGAATCCTGTGAAATCAGGGTCAACAAATGTTCTTGTGATTTCTCTTGCTCGGTCAGGACGGAAGTTGAAGAAGATAACTGAATCGTTAGCAGAAATTGCATCTGCACCATCAACAACAGTTGGCATCACAAATTCGTCAGTAAGATACTTACCGTCTTCGTCAATTGTTTCATATGACTTCTTAACAGCTTCAAGTGCTGAATCAGTTGAAATACCCTCGCGGTTAACCATTGCATTGTAAGCCATACCAACTCTGTCCCACATATTGTCACGGTCCATAGCGTAAAATCTGCCCATAACAGTAGCAATTTTACCTACGCCGATTTCTTGGAGTTTGTCCTCAAGTTCCTTAACAAAGTCAACACCTGAACTTGGCGGAACATCACGGCCGTCAAGAAGAGCGTGAACGAAAACCTTATCAAGTCCGTTTTTCTTTGCAAGTTCAATAAGAGCATATAAATGTGTGTTATGGCTATGAACACCACCGTCAGAAAGAAGACCTATAAGGTGAAGTGATGAATTGTTCTTCTTACAATTCTCAATAGCACCCATAAACACATCATTATCGAAGAAATCACCGTCCATAATTGACTTTGTGATTCTTGTTAATTCCTGATAAACAACTCTACCGGCACCGATATTTGTATGACCAACTTCAGAGTTACCCATCTGACCGTCAGGAAGACCAACATCCATACCTGATGCACCGATATATGTCATCGGATTATTCTTAAAAATTTCGTCAAGTCTTGGAGTTTTTGCTGCTGTAATTGCATTGCCGTAATCAGCAGGATTATATCCAAAACCGTCCATAATACATAAAACTACTGGTTTTTTCATCAATTTCACCTTAATTAATTATTTTGATGCAGCAGCAACAATCTTAGCAAAATCAGCAGCCTTGAGTGATGCGCCACCGATAAGACCACCATCAACATTTGCTTTTGCAACAAGTTCGTCAGCATTAGCTGCATTCATTGAACCGCCATACTGAATTGTAACTGTAGCAGCTACATCGCCACCGTAAACTTCAGCGATTGCTTCACGAACATAACCGTTACCTTCATCAGCCTGGTCAGCAGTTGCTGTAACACCTGTACCAATTGCCCATACTGGTTCATAAGCAATGATAACATTCTTAAGCTGCTCTGCAGTTACATTTGTAAGAGCCATCTTTGTCTGGAATTTAAGAAGAGTTTTTGTATAGCCAAGAGTTCTCTGTTCAAGTGTTTCACCAACGCAGATAATTGGCTTGAGACCAGCATTAAGTGCAGCAAGTGAACGAAGGTTAACAGTCTGGTCTGTTTCACCGAAGTACTGTCTTCTTTCACTATGACCTACTACAACATATTCAACGCCAAGCTCACTAAGCATTTCAGCTGAAATTTCTCCTGTGTAAGCACCTGATGATTTGAAATGCACATTTTCAGCACCAATTTTAATGTTTGAACCTGCAGCAGCTTCAAGTGCAGCAGGAATATCAACGAAAGGTACACAAAGTACAACTTCACAATCAGCATCAGCAACAACCGGTTTCATTTCTTCAATAAGAGCCTTTGCTTCTGCAGGTGTTTTGTTCATTTTCCAGTTACCGGCGATAACTGCTTTACGAAGATTTTTATTCATAATTATTTACTCCTTATAACAAACTTTAGGAGGACTTAATTTAGTCCTCCATATAAATTTTTAATTATTTCTCGTTGAGAGCATCAATACCAGGAAGAACCTTACCTTCAAGATACTCAAGTGATGCACCGCCACCTGTTGAAATATGTGACATTTTGTCTGCAAAGCCAAGCTTCTGAATTGCAGCAGCTGAGTCACCACCACCGATGATTGAGATTGCGTCACTATCAGCAATTGCTGTTGCAACAGCAACTGTACCTGATGCAAATGCTTCCCATTCAGAAACGCCCATAGGACCATTCCAGATTACTGTTCCAGCATCTTTAACTGCATCAGCAAAAATAGCCTGAGTCTTAGGACCGATGTCAAGACCCATCCAACCATCAGGAATCTTATCTGAATCAACAATCATTGCTTCTGTATCAGGAGCATATTCCTTACCAACCTTGTTATCAACAGGAATAAGGAATTTAACGCCTTTTTCTTCTGCTTTCTTCATCATTTCAGCTGCAAGTTCAACTTTATCAGCTTCAAGAAGAGATGTACCGATGTTATAACCTAATGACTTCATAAATGTATAAGCCATACCACCACCGATGATAAGAGTATCACACTTATCGATAAGGTTTGTAATAACACCGATTTTATCAGAAACTTTAGCACCGCCAAGGATAGCTACAAGAGGTCTCTTTGGATTTTCAAGAGCACCACCGATAAATTCGATTTCTTTCTGAATAAGGTAACCACAAGCTGCAGGAAGGTGTTCTGCAACACCAGCAGTTGAAGAATGAGCTCTGTGAGCTGAACCGAATGCGTCGTTTACATAAAGTTCTGCAAGGTCAGCAAACTTCTTGCTAAGTTCTGGGTCGTTCTTTGTTTCGCCCTTTTCATAACGAACATTTTCAAGAAGAAGAACTTCACCGTCTTTAAGGTCAGCTGCAAGTGCCTGTGCACTTTCACCAACAACGTCCTTTGCCATTTTAACTTCCTGACCGAGGAGTTCAGCAAGTCTTGCTGCAACAGGAGCAAGAGAGAATTCAGGAACTACTTCACCCTTTGGACGACCAAGGTGTGAACAAAGAATAACTTTTGCACCGTTTTCAATAAGATATTTGATTGTTGGCAATGAAGCAACAATTCTCTTATCACTTGTGATAACGCCATTTTCCATTTTTACATTGAAGTCACAACGAACAAGAACTTTTTTACCTGCTACCTGTAAATCTTCAACAGTCTTTTTGTTTAATGCACTGCTCATTTAAATAACATCCTTTCAAAGATTTAATTTGTAAAATTTACCGTAAAATATTTTATAACAAATATCTGTATTTTTCAAGAGTTATAAATACATTTGTTAAAAATTTATCATTTTATCCATTATAAAGAGTCAAAATAGAATTCGTTTTGTCTATAATCATATTTTTTAACTCTTTTGGAGATTTAACTTTAATCTTGTTACCATACTGCATAATCCATGCTACAAGACCGTCATTAACCGCAACATCAACCTTTGCAATAAAATTTTCATCGTCATAAGGCTTCATTAAAACTTTTTCACCGAATTGGTCTATAAAATCCTCAATCATAACATTTTTACAAATCATTTCGACAGGCTTGATGTCACCTGAAAACATAGAAAGATGCTTATTACTGTAATCAGCAATATCAAAAGATTTCTGATAAGGAGAAACTTCAGAAAAATGTCTGGAATATGTTTCAAGCACGGTAACACTCTTTAACCTGTCAATACGAAGATGTATAAGGTTATCATACTTACTGTAGTTACCGACAAGATAATAATGGTCATCTGCCCAAATTAATGCATAAGGGTTGATTATCATTGTTTTTCCTTCATATCGTGCCGTTTTGCCATCGACAATCTTTCGTCTCCTGTAAACAACCTCAATCTGTTTTCTTGTCAGAATTGCTGAACTGATAATATCTATCAAAATAAACAAATTTTCATTTGCACATTTATTTCTGTTATCGATATATACCTGTTTTTCAATTCTTTTATATTGATATTCACTTGCAAAAGACGAAAACTTTTCTATGAGTAACTTTGTCTTTTTGGCTGATATAAAATCAGCAGATTGAACTGCATCAATCAAAAGACGTAATTCTGCAGGTTCAAAGTAATACGGTGTCATAAAATATCCGCGTGGCGATTGTGATTTTATTATTTCATATCCGTATTCATTTAAACATTCGATACAGTCATATACTGTTTTTCTTTCACATTCTATTCCATATTCATCACGAAGATACTCCATAATCTGAGTTGCAGATATAGGATGTTCCTCATCGGATTTTTTTGAAAGAATATCAATAATATAAAGTAATCTTAATTTTTGTTTTGATGGAGTTTTCATAATAATTATAAAGTAAGTTTCTTATTGATTTCAATAATAACATCTTCTTCAACCTTAATATGCTCACGGTCATAAGTAAGAATACCATTTACTTCGTTTTCAACGTCACTTACCTGAGTATAAACTGTAGCACAAAGGCCTTTTTTAACAAGTGGAATAACCTGAGTTTCATGAAGGAACTTATACGCCTTAGAAAGGCTCTGCTTGGTTGGGAACATCATATAGCCAAAGCTCTTTGATTCATCCCATGTATGTCCCCTGTCAATATGGCTGTATCCACCGTATTCTGTAATTGCAAAGATTCTACCATCATTTCTACGAGGATTAATAGGAACAACATATCTATGCATACTGTTAAGGTCACCCGCACCCTGGTCATGCCATCCACTCGCATGGTCAACAAGACGAGTCGAGTCAAAATTCTTAATGTCGTTTGAAATTCGTACAGAATCAAACTGACCCCAGCCCTCGTTAAATGGTACCCAACATGAAATACAAGTATGGTTGTACAATTGATTGAGCATTTCATTGAGTTCGCGTTCAAACTCTTCACGCCACATTTTTTCTCCACGTTTAAATGCCTTATACTTATCATCTTTAACGTGAATTGCAAAGAAAGGTGTTACACCAGCAAGGAATTGACCGATATATTCACCACCGCTAACCATATCCTGCCATACAAGCATACCAAGTCTATCGCAATGATAGTACCAACGACCAAGTTCAACTTTAATGTGCTTACGAAGCATATTAAAGCCTAATCTCTTCATAGTTTCAATATCATAAATCATTGCTTCATCAGTTGGAGGTGTCATACCGCCATCAGACCAATATCCCTGGTCAAGAAGACCTTTCTGGAAATATGGTTTGTTATTAAGATAAAATCTTGGATAACCTTTTTCATCCTTACCCATTGAGAACTTACGCATACCGATATAGCTCTTAACTGTATCAACAACTTCACCGTCTTTGATAAGTTCAACCTTAAGGTCATAAAGGAACGGGTTTTCAGGTGACCAGAGTTTAACATCATCAAACTTAATCACATCATCCATTGAAATTGTATTTTCTGAAACAATATTTTCACCGTCAAAAACAGTAACCTTAACCTGACAATCATTATCATTTGCAAATGTTTTGAATGCAAGAATTTTATTGTCAATATCAGGAGTCATCTTAAGTTTTTGGATATGACAAGGATTTACTGCTTCAAGCCATACGCTCTGCCAAATACCTGATGTAGCAACATACCAGAAACCGTGAGTATCATTAACCTGTTTACCTCTTTGCTGCCAACCGTTTTCAGTTGGGTCAAATACACTTACTACAAGTTCATTTTCACCATCTTTGATTAGTCTTGTTATATCGATAGAAAATGTTGCATAACCACCTCTGTGGTAACCTGCGGATTCCCCATTAACATATACATTACATTCCCAATCAACTGCAGCAAAATTAAGAAGAATATTTTTACCCTTCATTGTTTCAGGAATAGTAAAAGTCTTTTTATACCAAAGCTTCTGGTCAGGTTTTAAAGGCTTTTCAACACCGGAAAGCATACTTTCAACAGCAAATGGAACAACAATCTCACCATCAAATTCATTGACCCATTCAACAGATGAATCAACTATAGCATAATCATAGACGCCATTCATTGACATCCAGTTTTCACGTTCCATCTGTGGACGAGGATATTCAGGCAACGGATTGTTTTTGTCGACTAAATCTGTCCAACGAGTTTTCATAAATCCCATATTTTTTACCTCCAAATAAAACATAGCCTAATAAGGCATAATAATCAAATATATTTTATAATAAAATAAAGGATTTGTCTATTGATTTTTAAAATTAATTTGGTATAATTGTAAATAAATTTGCGGGTATGGTGGAATTGGCAGACACGCAAGATTTAGGATCTTGTGCCGAGAGGTGTACAGGTTCGACCCCTGCTACCCGCACCACTAAAGACCTCGTATTTAAACGAGGTCTTTTTTAATAAAATAAGCAAGGTGTTTTTTATGAAAGAAACTACTTCTTTAGTCTTTACCGGTGATATTGGTTTTGACCGATATATGTACGGTAAATGGGATGATGAAAATTTAATATCACAAGAAATTCTTGACTTTCTTCACAGTGCTGACCATGTTATAACAAATGTTGAAGGTCCTGTTGCTGTTGCCGAACAAAACACTACTCAAAGCGGTGTTCAGCAGTTGTTACATACTATCGACCCGAAAGCAGTCAAAGTTCTTAACAATATGAAATCGGATATATGGAATATCTGTAATAATCACATTATGGATGCTGGTCCTTACGGTATTGAAAGCACATTGAAAATTGCAAAAGAAAACAATGTACAGACAATCGGTGCTGGAATGAACATTGACGAAGCAAGAAAGCCTGTTATTCTTAATGAAGCAGGTGGAATCGGTATGTTTGGCGTTGGTTATCAGCGTGCTTGTCGAAAGGCAGATGTTGATAAACCGGGTTGTTACAGTTGGAGTGACCTTGACGAAATACATAAATCAATTAATGAAATTAAGAAAACCTGTCGTTGGTGTATTGTTGTAGCTCACGCAGGTGAAGAATTTACTCCACTACCCTCTCCATATACTCGCGAAAGATATCACAAATATCTCGAAATGGGTGCTGACATTGTTGTTGCACATCATCCGCATGTTCCTATGAATTATGAAACTGTCGGTGATAAAATAATTTTCTATTCACTCGGTAACTTCATTTTTGATACTGATTATCAACGCTCACAGTTCAATACTGATATCGGATTACTTATCAAATTGAATTTTACTGAAACTGAATTCACTTATGAGCCTATGGGACTTAGAATTGTTCGTGGTGAAGAAAAAATTGTGAAAGACGAGCTTCCTAGAATTTTCGTTGATGTGCAAGAAGATGAATACAATCTTTTAGCACCATTGTCTGCAAAAATGCTTGTTTCTGCAACAAAAAGACAGATGACATATCTCAAGCCTGATGAATTCAAAGGTGCAAGTGAAGAAAAATGGAAGGAACACTTTGCTGAGCCATTAAGAACAGGTCGCGTACCCGGTGAAACGCTTGATTTCTATATCATCTGTCCGTTAGCTGAAAAGGCTGAAGAAGGCAAATGGAAGGAAAGCAAGTTAGAAGATATTAAAAACTATATTTTAGAGCAGATTTAACACAAAAGGATTGGTTTTCACCAATCCTTTTTTATTTTACCAAGTATTAACTTTTTCAATACGAACAGGGTTTAAAGAATAATATCTGTAACTATCAAGTCTGCGCATATATGAGTCGTTTGTATGAGCACAAATAAGAATTTCACCATCTGTGTCAAAACCTGTTACTACAAGTGTATGGTACAGTCTTTGACCATTATTTAAAAAGATTACATCACCTAACTGAATTTCACTTAATTCAGCATCTCTGCCAACTGGACCTACACTTTCGTTTGTTGTGAGAAATCTGTATAGATATTCAACTCCAGACCAAGCTGCTGAACGGTCATCAGGTGAAATATAATACCAACCATAATCACGCGTGTAGTTCATTACTCCTGCACCTGCGTAAATACATTGTGATGCGAAATTAGTACAATCCCCACCTATTCCGTGGAAATCAAAATACCGTGGATTTCGTGACAACGCCCATTTTTTGGCATATAGCACTGCATTATCTCTGTTATAATCAAAGCTACGCAAAAAATCACCCTCTACATTATATGTCTGAATGTATTTTTAGATATAATTGTAAAAAGGTATTGATTTTAATTTTTATTTAATATATAATACTTCAAAGTTGACACGGAGAGTTGTCCGAGCTGGTCGAAGGAGCACGATTGGAAATCGTGTAAACTGCTAAAACGGTTTCGAGGGTTCGAATCCCTTGCTCTCCGCCAAAGAATAACCGTCATTCTGATACAACGGAATGACGGTTATTTTATGTCCTAAAACGTAATCTTGAGAACTTTTTGATTGAAAAGTTTAATTCTTTTTCATTTGCAACAATATTAAATCGTTAAAATATTGATGTTTACAAAGATTTATGCTATAATACGGTTAAAAGGCTGGTGGTTATGTTGACAAATAAAGATTCTAAATTTGACGAGTTAGTGTTTTTTGCTCAAGTGAAAAGGAGACCAGGTCTTTTCTTGGGAAAGCCATCTTTATTGTCTTTTCGAGATCAGTTGTTTGGTATGGACTACGCATTTTCTTTTTATTGCCAAGAAAGTCCATTTAAGTATTTCCATCTATTTGATACATGGTATCACGAAGAAATTATCAAAGACCTAAACGGGTATGCATGTTGGTGGAATCATATTTTATACACCAGCGGCAACGATGATGCATACGCCTTTGAATCTTTCTTTAGAGAATTTGAAAAGTATTTGCGTGATATACACAATGTATGTTTGCCTGAAGTAACATAATCACATACATAATATATTTTCACATTTATCTTGCACCCCCTGACCTGAATTTGTTCTTATTGAAACAACACACCATTTATAATACATTTTGATTAGGTGATATAATGATAATAAATGAAAAAATATATTCATTAACAGTTGAAACTCCAAATGGTATCATAAATATTCCAATCACACACAAAGTTGTTGATGAAAACAATTATAATATGAGAGTAACTATTAATACTCATCTTCAAAACAAAGAAATAACATTGGATGCGGAAACAACTTCAGAAGTGCTGATAAAATTAGCAAAAACATTACCAGATAACTGGAATATAAAATCTTGTTTTTCTTGCAAATATGGTCATTTTTGTCCCGTTGGCAACGCCAATAACGAGTTATTTTGTATAACAGATTTCGAGCCAAAATCGAAACCCGACCTTTGGCATATTACCGAAGATAAAAAAGAACGAGAGAAAAGAAGTCGAAACTTATTTCATCTCTGTGATATGCATAGTTACCAATCTGAAAATTACTTTACATATAGCGATTGGTTTCCCGAAGTTTGTAAGCGTTAAACAACTATATATTTTAAAAAAGAGCCTATCGTTTGATAGGCTCTTTTCTTGTTTAATTATTCAACTGTAACTGTTCCGTCTTCGTAAACTGTGATTTTGTCACCTGTTTTAACTGTGTTAAGGAATTCCTCACCAAGACAGTCAACTGTTGGCATTGGAGTATCAGTCCAAACTGAACCAATAATTGCACCTGCTGCTGCAAGAGAATCAATATGCTCTGAGAAAAGCATACAAGCAGGACAACGTTCCATAACCTTTGCGCAGTAAAGAACAAGACCACCTGTTGTAGAACCGATTGTCTGTGGAAGACAAAGTGCTGTTCCTACCATTGGTTTTTCGTAAATGTCAGTGTTGTTCTGGTCACCGCATTTTGCCTGTTTATCACCAAACTGAAGTGCACCCTGGAAGGAAGCAAGTGTATTGAAACCACCGTGTGAAACAAGAGCAGTAGCTGTTGCTGTGCCAGGTACTACGGGACGACCTTTAAATGTTTTCATTTTATTTTGCCTCCTTTGTAATGATATCAAGAATTTCTTCACTTGTATAATAGCGTGAAGTTGTATATGTACGAAGCTTGTTTGAGTTTGTGATTACAGGCATCTTCTTTGCAAGAGGATTGTTCATATACATAAGAGGACAAATGTAACTAAGAACTACACCTGTTGACTGAAGTTTTGAATAATCAGCAGTCTTTTTGAATTCGTCACAAACTGCAGGAGCAGCTGTGAAAACAGTAGGAATTGAAACCTTGTTTCTGCCATTCTTCTTAAGACCTTCATAAACATCGTTTGTCCATTCCTTAAGCTGTGCCATTGTCATATGAGGACAACCAACGAAACAGAGCTTTGGAGTTGCATCAGGATTTTTCCACATAACAGGATATGATTTCTTAACTCTTTCAAGTTCAGCATCATCAATAACATAAACCTGTGCATTTTCAGCAACGATTGAGTCACCCATTTCAACTGCTTCAGGAGTAAGACCTGCGATGTGATAAAGACCAACAGCACCATTTGATGCACAAGCAGCGCCAAAGTCTTTAAGGTATGCTTTGTTATCATCTGTAAGTTCAGTACCGAGCCATTCATTCATGCCCTTAACATATGGAACATCTTCCATTACCTTCATACCGATTGCTGAACCTAAAATTTGTGCTTCAGGCTTTTTCTTGCATTTAACTTCAACAACCCATGTTGCTTTTCTGCCTTCATCAGTTAAAAGACCGAAATCAGGAACAAAACCAGCGATTGAACCCATCATTTCGATAAGACCTGAGTTACGGTTACAACGTGCACCGATAACAGAGTTTGCATAAGCAACTGCACTTGATTCAGCCCATGAAAGGATGTCACCTTTTTTAGGTGTGTTACCTACTTCATCAAGATAACAAGCACATGTGTAAGCATCATCATTCAAAAGACCCATTTTACGAAGTTGTTCGTTATATGAATCCTGCTTTGAATACATAAACTTTTTAAAAACAAAATTCTTCAAGAAATCTGAAGGAACATTAGGGTCAAATGGTTTTGGGTCAACAGAGAATTTCTGTTTTGATACAACACCAGCATTAAGAAGCTGGTCCATCAAATCAAATACAGGAGTCATCATCTTGAGACCAAAGCTTGTAACAAGATGTCCCTTATCACTTGTAACGGGAACCATTCTTTCTGCACCGAATGTTTCACCATACATAACAAGTGTTTTCATAACTTTAGCCATTACTTCGCCCTGTTCACCATTGAGCATAGCCTGTTGTTCGGCTGTAAGTTGCATTGCCATGTTAAGCACCTCTTTAATTATTTTTTAACATATTATAGTTTACTCTTTATAAACACAAGTGTCAATGACAATTTGTTAAATTTTTGACTAATTTATTTTTTATATTTCATTGTATTTAAAAATTATTATGATATAATTTCATTATAACAATTACAAATATACTAATTCAAAATATAAAGGAGTTTTTACCCTTGATTTACCCTGTTCCACAAATAAATGAACTTAACGGCAAAGAATTATTGATAAAATCCGTATCTATTTCCGGCAAATTCAAAGATATCGCTGAAAAGGTGTTTAAAGATTATAACATTAATTGCGACGGCGGTATGAATGTTGTTATTCAATATGAAGACAGTAAAGAAACAACTTACTGTGATGAAACTGCACAGCTTACAGATGAGAAATATATAATCATTGCTTCTGAAAACGAGATAATTATTAAGGTTTCTTGTGAAAAAGGTGCATTCAGAGGTGCACATACCCTCGCAAAGCTGATACATAAAGACGAACTTAAAGAAGGTAAACTTATTGACTATCCTCTGTACAAAAAAAGAGGCTATATCGAAGGTTTTTATGGTCCAACATGGGAAAATAATAAGCGACTTTCCGTTATGAAGCTTATGGCATCATACGGAATGAACACTTTTTTCTATGCTCCGAAAGACGATATTTATCATAGAGAAAAATGGCGTGAGTTATATCCGGAAAAAGAACTTACTGAGCTAAAAAATCTTTTTGATGTTGCAAATGAAAACTACCTTGATTTTCATTGGACAATAGGTCCGGGGCTTACATACAAATACACATCAGATGAAGATTTCAATTTACTTATCAACAAAATCAAGAGCATATATGACATCGGTGTTCGAAACTTTGGTCTTTTACTTGATGATATACCATGGGAATTCCAATATGAAGAAGACAAGGAGATGTTTGATTCCATCGTTGATGCACATATTTATCTTATCAATAAAACTTATACTGCTCTTAAAGAAATTGACTCTTCAATCAGCCTGACGGTATGTCCGACAGAATACAGTGGCAACAGCAATAACTACTATATCACAAAATTCGGTCGCAACATTCCGGCAGATGTTGACCTTTTCTGGACGGGTGCTGAAATTTGCTCTCGTGTGCTTACGGTCAGAGAAGCAAATGAGTTTACATATTCTACAAGCCATCGTCCACTTTATTGGGACAACTACCCTGTTAATGACTGTGAAATGTTTCAGGAAATGCATATGGGAGCATACATCGGCAGAGATAAAGAACTTTACAAACATAGTGAAGGCATAATTTCAAATGTTATGGAATTTGCAGAATGTTCTAAAATTCCACTTATGACAGTGGCAGATTACTTGTGGAATCCAAGTGCTTATAACCCTGATTCTTCATTAGCAAATGCACACAAAGAAATATTGGGTGATAACGCAGAGGTATTCGCTTACTTTGCAGACCATCTTTGTGTTTCTTGTCTTTCAAGATATGGTTCGGCACATATGGGACAAATTCTATCAAAGGTTTCTTTCTTAGAAGCAAATGATAAAAAAGAAGAAGCACTTAAGCTTTTAAGTTCTTATATTTCTGAGATGAAAAAATGCCAGTTGCTCATAAGCAATACAGACATTCCACTTTTTGCCGAACTACAAAAATGGGCTAAAAAATTCTCTATGTGCTGCGACTTACTTGATAAAATATATAGTGCTAAAACACAGCCAACAAAAGAAAATAAAATTACACTTTCTGAAGTACTAGAAAAATATAATAATGATGGTACAATACTAACCGGTTTTTGCTTAAGAGAAATGGCTGAGAAAACTTTGGCAAAAATGTAATAAACTTAAATTTTAAAATGCAACTCTAAAAAGCTAAATGCTAAATAGAGTTGCATTTTATTTGTTTATCTCATTCTTTTTTTACAATTTTTAAAACAATGTTTGTCAAAGCTTGGATTAAATGCATAATAATTTTTACTATCTAATTTATCAGTTACTAATTGTAAACCCTCACCGAATCTTTGATAATGAACTATTTCTCTTTCACGTAAAAACTTAATTGGTTCACGGACATCCGGGTCGTCTACAAGCCTTAAAATATTATCATAGGTTGTTCTTGCTTTTTGTTCTGCGGCAAGATCTTCGTGAAGGTCAGTTATCACATCACCTTTCGATTGTAAATACATTGCCGAGAACGGAGTCCCGCTTGCTGCAACTGGATAAAGTCCTGTGGTATGGTCAACAAAGTATTTATCAAAACCTGATTTTTTTATATCTTCAATTGAAAGATTTCTTGTTAACTGATATACAATTGCGCCTACCATCTCGAGGTGGGAAAGTTCTTCTGTCGCTATGTCGGTCAGAAGTCCTTTTAATTCAGGCAAGGGCATTCCATATCTTTGTGAAAAATATCGCATTGATGCTGCTAATTCACCATCCGGACCTCCGAACTGCGAAATAATTACCTGTGCTAATTTAGGATTTGGATTTTTGATTTTTACCGGAAACTGCAACTTTTTTTCATATTGAAACATCAACAATCACACTCCTTATACTCCCATGGCCATGGGTCTTTAACCCATTCTAATCCACTTCCGGACTTATGTGTCAAAGGACCGAAGCACTCTTCATATTCTTCTGTTAATTCTTTTGCTCGTTCACTATATTTTTTATGCATTTCAAGTGCTTTCATATCACATGGATGCGTATCAAGATACAGATGCAACTCCCACGCAGCAAATTTAACAGCAGATAATTCTCTCATTAAATTATTTCTATCCACAGCATTTACCTCCATAGAAATCTTTATCTAATTCCGGAAAAAGTGTACCTTTACAAAATGCTTCATCATTTGTATAAGTAATTACTTCTGTCTGAAATGGTACATAAGCCATAGCAATTACTGTATTTGTTGGAAGATGAGGCATTTTTTTGCAAACACAATCGAGTTTATTTTGCTCCATTAGTTTATTCTCCTTATTTTATTTTTGAGTTTACACTCAGAATATAATATTCAAATCAGTACAATATTGTTATTCATATTGAAAAATAATTGATAAAATGATAATATATTTTACAGGTGGTGTGAAACTATGGAAAATAGACCAAGCAACATAAGAAGAAGCAATACAGCTAATGATAAAACACTAAGGATTATTGCTTTTTTCTTATTATTAATTTCAGTTTTATTGTTATTAATCTTTCTTAAGTTGGAGAAAATAAGTAAAAATTTTGTAATTGCAGCAAACAATGAATCAATTGAAATAAGTACAAATAACGAAGAATATAACGATATCATAGATGTCTTTTTTGAAACTACAGAAGATATGGGTGATATTTTGCCATTATATGATGAAACAAGTGATTCAACAACTACTATATCAGCCGAAAGTTCAGAGATTATTGAAAGCAAGACAAATGTTGCAACAACAACTGCCTCTAACCCTTCAGCTAAAACAACTTACGTTATTAATAAAAACAGTAAAAAGATGCACTATAAAACTTGTTCTTTTGTAAGCAGAATGAAAGATGAAAATAAAGTTATTGTGCAATTGGATAAACAAGAATTAAATAGTTATTTGAATTCGGGCTACTCTTTCTGTAGCTCATGCGGAGGTTAAAATTATGAATATAAAAGAAATCCTATCAAAGGTTGACCATACTTTATTATCTCAAAATGCCACTTGGGATGAAATTAAAACAATTTGTGATGATGGAATAAAATACGAAACAGCTTCTGTTTGTATTCCGGCATCATATGTTAAACAAGCAAAAGAATATGTTAATGAGAAACTATCTATTTGTACAGTTATTGGTTTCCCAAACGGATACAGTACCACTGCAACAAAGGTATTCGAAACTGCTGACGCTGTTAAAAACGGTGCTGATGAAATTGATATGGTAATCAATGTTGGTTGGTTAAAAGACAAGAAGTATGATGAAATTCTTAACGAAATCAACGATATAAAAGATGCTTGTAATGGAAAAATCTTAAAGGTAATCATCGAAACATGCTTACTTACTGATGAAGAAAAAATTAAAATGTGCGAAATTGTAAGCAATTCGAAAGCAGATTTTATTAAAACATCAACAGGTTTTTCAACAGGTGGTGCAACAAAAGCAGATATTGAACTTTTTGCAAAATATACTACTAATGGTAAAAAGATAAAAGCTGCAGGTGGAATTGCATCAATTGAAGATGCAGAAGCTTTTATAAGCCTCGGCGCATCAAGACTTGGCACAAGCAGAATAGTTAAAATCGTTAAAAATGAGCAAGGTAGTGGATATTAAATGCAATATAAAAGAATATTTCTAATTGTTCTTGACAGCTTTGGAATCGGTAATGCACCAGATGCAGATAAGTTTGATGATGTGGGTGCAAATACACTTAAAAGTATTTCAAAATCTGAAAAATTCAATATTCCAAACTTAAAAAAACTTGGACTTTCAAATATTTATTGTGTTGATTTAGAAGATTTTGACTCACCTATTGGCAAATTCGGTGCATTACAGGAATTGTCAAACGGAAAAGACACTACAATCGGTCATTTTGAAATTGCAGGAATTATTTCTGAAAAACCTATGCCAACCTATCCTGATGGTTTTCCAAAAGAAATTATAGAGGAATTTGAAAAACAAACAAATTGTGGGACTCTTTGTAACAAGCCATATTCAGGTACACAAGTTATTGCAGATTATGGGGAAGAACATATTCGGACAGGTAATTTGATTGTTTATACATCAGCAGACAGCGTTTTCCAGATTGCGGTACATACTGACATTGTTCCGCTTGAAAAACTTTATGAATACTGTAAAATAGCAAGAAATATTCTTGTTGGTGAACACGCTGTCGGACGCGTTATAGCAAGACCTTTTACAGGTGAATATCCTTTCACAAGGACTGCAGACAGACACGATTTTTCTGTTGAACCACCTGAAGATACAATGCTCGATACATTAAAAAATAATGATTATGATGTAATTTCTGTGGGAAAAATTGCTGACATATTTGCTAATCGTGGAATATCCGAGAAGTTTTACACTCACTCAAATCAAGAAGGTATGAGCAAAACATTTGAATTGTTAAAAAAGGATTTTAATGGTCTTGTATTTACAAATCTTGTTGATTTTGATATGAAATATGGTCACAGACGAGATGTAGATGGATATGCCGGTGCCATTACTGAATTTGATAATTGGTTAAACGAATTTATACCAAAAATGCAAAATGATGACTTGTTAATAATTACAGCAGACCACGGATGTGACCCTGCATTCAAAGGCACAGACCACACAAGAGAACAAGTACCATTGCTTATTTATGCAAACAATATTGAACCTGAAAATCTTGGTACTATAAAGGGTTATAATTATATTAGCAACTTAATTCTTGATAACTTTAATTTAAGGTGATTTTATGAATAAAAAAGAGCTTTTTACACTTGCAAAAGAAGCTATAAAAAATTCTTATGCACCATATTCAAATTATAATGTTGGTGCAGCATTACTGACGAAAAATGACAAGGTATATATGGGTTGCAATATCGAAAATGCATCATATTCTGCCACTTGCTGTGCAGAAAGAACTGCGTTTTTTTCTGCAATTGCAAATGATGAAAAGGAGTTTGAAGCAATTTGTATTGTTGGTGGTAAAAACGGAGTAATCACAGAATATGCAATGCCTTGTGGTGCTTGACGACAAGTATTAGCAGAATTTTGTGATAGAGATTTCAAAGTTTATGTTGGTATAAACGAAAACAATATTAAAGAGTTCAAATTAGGTGAGCTTCTCCCCTATTCATTTGACAAATCAAAATTAGGTGACTGATATGAGAATTTACGATATTATCGAAAAAAAGCGTGACGGACAAAAGCTGACAAAAGAGGAAATTGACTTTTTTGTTAGAGAGTATACCAATGAAAATATTGAGGATTATCAGGCATCAGCACTTCTTATGGCGATTTTTATTAACGGAATGGATGAAGAAGAAACCGTTAATCTTACAGAAAGTATGGCTCGTTCCGGTGATATGCTTGATTTATCATCTATTGACGGAATTACTGCTGACAAACATTCCACAGGTGGTGTTGGTGATAAAACTTCACTTGTTGTAGCTCCGATTTGTGCATCATTGGGAATTAAAATGGCTAAAATGAGTGGTCGTGGACTCGGTCACACAGGCGGTACAATCGACAAGCTTGAAAGCATTGACGAATTTAACGTTACACTTGATACTGATTCATTTTTTAAGCAAGTAAATGAAATCGGCATTTCAATTATCGGTCAGACAGGTAATTTAGCACCTGCCGATAAAAAGATTTATGCATTGCGTGACGTTACTGCAACTGTTGGCAACATTTCACTTATCGCATCAAGTATTATGAGCAAAAAAATTGCTGCAGGAGCTAAAAACATCGTTCTAGATGTAAAATGCGGTAGCGGTGCATTTATGAAAGATGAAGAAAGTGCAACAAAACTTGCTGAAACAATGGTTGATATAGGAAAGAAATGTGGTAGAAATATTGCTGCAGTTATTACGAATATGGATATTCCTCTTGGCTCAAATGTTGGTAATGCACTTGAAATTAACGAAGTTATCGATATTCTTAATAACAAGGGTGATGAACAGTTAAGAGAACTTTGTCTTGTGCTATCTGCTACAATTTTAAGTATTTCTTATGATTGGGATTATGAGGTCGCATATAAAAAAGCTGAACAAACAATAATTGATGGTTCAGCTTATAAAAAGTTTATTGAATTTGTTAATGCACAAGGTGGAAATACTGATTTTGCTACTTTACCTGATGCTAAAAACTCTCTTGAAATCAAGGCGGACAAAGACGGATATATCCAAAGTATTGATTCACGAATTGTTGGCGAAAGTGCTGTTTTACTTGGTGCAGGTCGTGAAAAGAAAACAGACACAATAGACTACGGTGCAGGAATTGTACTTTATAAAAAGACTTGTGACAAGATTTCTGTTGGTGACACAATCGCAATTCTTTATGCTGAAACAGACGAAAGACTTAAAAATGCAGAAAAGCTTTTCAATACATCATATATGATTGGTGATGAAAAGCCTGAAATGAAACCATTGATTTATAAAACAATAAGATAAAAA
>JAZSHP010000084.1:0-3156 GCA_045533355.1 Candidatus Fimenecus sp. | reverse complement strand
GCATCATCAAGACTACCTTCTTCGGCAGTTTTTCGTAGCTTTGCCGCTTGTGCAATTGAAGGTGCAGTTGATTCTCTTTCTACGATTTTATAAATCTTCGCCTGGTCTCTTGTACCAAGATATGAAAGTTCTACTCCTGCACTCATAGCCATTTCGTTTTTATCAAACAAATCAAGAAGTGGATCAATGAGATTTGTGAGTCTTATGTAGCGCTGAATTTGATTTCTGCTTTCACCTACTTGATCTGCAAGAATTTCATCAGATCTTAAATGTGTCCCAATTTGGGACGCATTTTCTTTTGAAGGTCTACCAGCCTTTCTTTGCATAGCTTCCATTTTCAATTTGTAAGCAAAAGCCTTCTCGCTTGGAAGTATATTTTCTCTTTGCAGATTACTATCCACAAGAAGTATTGCAGCAGTATCGTCATCAAGTTCTTTTACAACAACCGGTACTTCTTCAATCCCTAAAAGCTCACACGCCTTAACTCTTCTATGTCCCGAAAGAACCTCATAACCACCTTCCGAATGCGGTCTTACGATAATTGGTGACAGAACACCATATTGTTCAATGCTTGCACAAAGCTCGTCCATACTATTGTCAAGCAAAACCTTGAATGGTTGCTCTGCATACGGTTTCAGTTCCTTAATATCCATAGGAACAATTTCTTGTGTCTTACGACCTTTTTCGTCTTTGAATAAATCCTCTAAAGCATTTTTACCCAAATTGATTTCGTATTTCATATTAACCCTCTTTTCATATCATTTTTAACCCAACGGTCATAGAACGCATCCATTGTTACGGGTGCATTGTAAAGTGTGGTAATAAAAAAAGCCCGTACATTACGGACTTCGGAATCACACATACGCATAGCATCATCAACATATCTTATGTGCATATCATTTATAGACAGATACCTTTCACGTACCTGCTCAATAGGTATGTTTGTTTTATTTATTCTTATTGTTTCACTATCGGAGCAGACAACATCAAGCATAATCTCTATAATGTTATCAAGCCAGTCATCTTTAAAATCAAGCTTTAAAATATCGTATTCAATATTTTCTTTTATGATTTCCTCGTAATCCTTTCGGCTCCTTTGAGGATAAGATATGATTGAATCAGTATAAATCTTTTCAGTATTATTTTTATCAGTATTATTAGGTTCTAAATCCTGAACATCTTGAGATTCATTATTTGAATTTTCAGAAGTACAAATTTTGGACTTCTTGAAGTCTACTTCCATATCTTTATCCACAAACTTCTTAACATAGATATAATCAGGATTCCCCTGACCGCGTTTCTTGCGTTCAATCAGACCGATATTTTCAAGTTCTGACATAAACTTAACTGCTGTTCCACGACTGCAACTTAACGATTCAATAACCTCATTAATTGAGTAAATTATAAAGGCACGATTCTTATCATCATACCATTTATTTAGAATAGATAGCCCCATTCTGTCGAGAAGCACACCATAAAGAAGTTTTGCTCCGTAAGATACATTTTTAAACCTTTTATCTGTCACAAGTATCTGCGGAACTCTGTAAAACTTAAATTGGTCTGCTTCATATCCATAAAAAAATTCACAATTTAACTTCATAAATATTGCCTCCTTAGTTTTAATTTTTTGCAACAAAAAAGACGCCAAAAGTGGCGTCATTACGGCAATATTCGGTTTTTGTGCAGCGGAATGTCTGTCCGTTAATTTAAATCTAAGTTGTTCTTTCACGATTGCAGCAGATGCTACAATCTCATAAGAACAACATACAAAACCGAATTGCCAAAAAGCCTTATTTTATGCGGGTTTCGTGTTTTTCAAAGTCGCTCTCGTTTTTTCATAGCTGCGACCTTGTAAGAACAACCTGAGGCAAAAACACTCATTTTTAGTCCTTGCCTCAGAAGTTCCAATGAATTTCAACGGGGTAATTTTTCGTACCCTTGATTCGTCTGCCGACAACGATGTGGTCAATCATAATGTCAACCGTTTCGCGGTCAAGCTCCGTAATATTGGTGTACTGTTCAATAAGCTCACGACGGTTATCACCTGCTGCAAGTCGCTCGTCAAGCTCTGCAATCTGATTCTCACCATCAATTATGACTTTCTCATATTTCGTCTTATCCGCTTTAAGTTCTTTAACGATTGAATTGTATTCATCAATATCAATGTCGCCCTTAACCTTATCAAGATAACACTCCTTAACTGCACGAGAAGTACTGTCGACAAGCTTCTTGTATCTCTCAACCTCGGATTCAAGCTTTTTCTTTTGCTCTTTTAAATTCTTTGCAAACTCAATTTTCTGTTCAAGCTCATCCTTGTCAAGAAATTCTCTCGTCATACGATTCAGCTCATCAATTACGATGCTTTCAAGCTTCTTTACCGGAATAAAGGTTCCATCGCAAGCACCATTTGCCACATGCTTTGTTGCACATTGCAGATAATGCTCACCACGACTCTTTGAAGAACGCATCGTATAACCGCAATGCTCACAGTGTACTTTGCCAGCGAAAACACCTATATTTCCCGTAGTAAATGGTTTTGTGCGATTCTTTATCATTCCCTGCACTCTGTCCCAAAGTTCACGATCGATAATAGGCTCGTGTGTTCCTTCGACACGGTACCATTGGTCTTTAGGTCGTGGTTTGTTTTCCTTAGTTTTATAAGAAACACTGCCATATTTACCTTGAACCATATTTCCGATATAAATTTCATTCACCAACATATCAGATATAGCAAAGTATCTCCAAAGTGTACTGTTTTTCGATTCCGGTTGTTTGTACCTGAGTCCCTTCAGATGTTTGTATTCTGTAGGATTAGGTATTCCTTTCTCATTAAGCCACCTTGCTATGGCGGTTTTGCCCATCCCTTGCGAAAACAATGTAAACACTTTGCGAACAACCTCTGCAGCTTCTTCATCGATAATCAGATGCCCTTTCTGGTTAGGATCTTTCATATAGCCATAAAGAGCAAACGCGCCTATATGATGACCGTTTTGTCGTCTGATTGTAAGTGAGCTTTTGATACTGTCTGACATATCCTCAAGATACCACTCATTTACAAGACCGTTTATCTGCCTTGCTTTTTTGTTACCTTTGTTGTCAGTATCAGCATTGTCAACAAGCCCGACAAATCTGATTCCCCAAAGAGGAAACAATCCG
>JAZSHP010000083.1:0-13959 GCA_045533355.1 Candidatus Fimenecus sp. | reverse complement strand
CTCGTTTCCAGCATCCTGTTGCAGGCACATACAAGAAGTGGGCTATGGAAAATGGCGTAAACTACTTCTCAGTTGCTTCAGGTGGCGGTACAGGTCGTACACTTCACCCAGATAACATGGCTGCAGGTCCTGCTTCATATGGTCTTACAGACACAATGGGTAGAATGCACGGTGACGCTCAGTTCGCTGGTTCATCTTCAGTTCCTGCTCACGTTGAAATGATGGGTCTTATCGGTATGGGTAACAACCCAATGGTAGGCGCAACAGTTGCATGTGCAGTTGCTGTTGAAGAAGCAAGCAAATAATTGTATATAACAATATAAAACGAAAGACAGAGTGTAAAAACTCTGTCTTTTTGCTTATAATGTTTCTTCGTTGTTATCGTATAACTCATTATTGATTTCACAAACATTTTTATTGCTGTTAATTCCAAGAATAATTATGCTGTCGCGTTTGCTTTTTGGATAAAGAGGTGCGAAAGCACCAATTTTAAGAGTTGCCTGAACCTCGTCAACAGTCATTTTCATTGCAATACAAAGGCTTAAAAGCGTATTGCGTGATGGATTTCGTGTTCCAGAAAGCACTTGAAAACCAAAAATTTCACTAATTTCAGCCTCTTTTATAACTGCTGATTTTTTTAGATTTTTAGCAACTATGTAGTCACTTAAAAACTGTGAAATTGACAGGTCAACAAAATACTTTTCATTTTCTTTAATATATTCTTTTATATTGTTAGCTTTAAGGAGATTATTCATCAATTCTTCGGTTGGTTTTTTCATCATAATAATTTTCACTTTCCAAAACTGTTTTTTCATAGTATAATAAATAAAAATTAGTTTTGCAAGGGGGTTTAATGTTGGTTGTTCTTGAAGATATTTTAAAAGAGCAGTATTCTGTCGTAAAAGTTTATAAAAAAACAGACGATAAGTCTGTAATTTTACTTCGTCATAACGAGTTGAAAAAGGATATTATTTGCAGAACTTTTAAAGGAAACTGTGCAACCTATAAAATCTTGCAAAACATAAGATTTAAAAATCTTCCGGCTGTTTTTGAGGTTTCTGAAAATAACGGAAAGGTGATAGTTTTAGAAGAATTTATCAATGGTGTAACGGTGGCAGATATACTCCAAAGTGGGTTGTATAATGAAAAGGGAGTCAAAACAGTTGTGAAAGGCGTTTGTGATGCACTTTCTGTTATTCATTCTTACGGTATTGTTCACAGAGATATAAAACCGGAAAATATAATGATTACGAATGATGGTGTTGTCAAGCTTATTGATTTTGATGCGTCGAGAATTTTCAAGAACGGCCAGTCGAAGGATACGCAGATTATCGGTACAGCAGGATATGCTGCGCCGGAACAGCTTGGATTTGCACAAAGTGATGAAAAAACGGATGTTTTTGCATTAGGTGTTCTTATGAATGTGATGCTGACAGGGGAGCATCCTTCAAATAAGCTTTATAAAGGTAGAATGACAAAAATAATTGAAAAATGTATTCAGCTTGACCCACAAAAACGATATCGTAACATGGAGAATTTAAAAAAATCCTTGTAAATTTGAATATACTATGCAGACAGCATAGTACAAAAAGACCACTCTTGATTTAAAATAATCAAGGGTGGTTGTTTGTTTTATTCTTCGGATTTCAGCATATCATTGAGAGCATATTCACAGCATTGAACAACTAATTGATTGAAAGAAATATTGTTTTGGTCGGCAATAGTCTGTAATCGGTCAATCAGTTCATTTGGCATACGAATAGTCTTATTTGATTTTTGTTGGTTTTGAATTTCAAACATGCAATCACCTCTATACTATAAATTTTAGTGCAAAAAGCATTAAAATTATACAAGCAATTTTGCAAGTAATAATTACTTGCAAAATAGGGCATTATGTGATAATATTGAGTTATTATAAGGAAAGAAGAGGGATATTATGAAAATTTGTAAAAATTGCGGAAAAGAAGTTGCGGGAGAATTTAAGTATTGTAATTCTTGCGGTGCGGAAATTGAAGAGGTAACTGATGAAAATGTTGAAATTCAACCAACAGAGAATACAGTTGAGCAGTCAAATATCAATGAGTATCAGAATGTTCAGCCTGCCGATACAAATGACGAGTATTTACTCTTGATTTCTAAATCTAAAACTAAAAGAAAGAGGGTTTCTATGAACAAAATAGCAAGTCAAGTATTAAAAAAAACAAAAGGGAAAATAATAATCATTTGTTCATTAGTGTTAGTAACAGTTATCTTGCTTTGTTCGATAATTATTCCTACAATGTCAAATGGAAACAAGAAATTTAAATCAGAAGAAGAACTGTTATCTTATTTGACAGGTGTTTATTCGTCTGATATGGAGTACACCTATAGTTATTTTATTTTTGATAAAAATAATAAGCTTTATCATGATTTCACGCAACACGATTTCAACTATTATTTTCAAGAATATTTAAAGACAACTAAAGATATAGAATCTTTAAAAAATATGACATTTGAAGACTGCATAGATAATATGATGAAAAATCGTGTAAAATCAATTGATGCAGAATTTCAATATAAGAAAGGGAAAATTATATTTGATGACGGAGGTAATCAAAGGACTATCGATGTAAAAAAAGATGCAATCATTCTGACTTTCGGTGATAGTACATATAGCATGTATAAACTTTCTGATTCTCCGGTCACATGCGAAGAAATGAAAGAGAATTTTGAAGAAGCAAAAAAACAGGGCTTTGATGCACTGGAATTCGTACCAAGTTTTAGTGCCTTAAAAAAAGAAATTAAAACTAATTCAAAAACATCCCATTTTGTTAATACAAATTGGCAAATGTCAGCAATTAATAATAAAGAAGACATGTCAACTTTTATACTTGGTAATTGCACAAATACAAAAAACTCATCAAAAGCATTCTTATCTTATATTGATGGTGTAAAGGGTGAGGGTATAATGATGTACACATCAGATTTAACGGTTTCTCTTGACGACTTATTAACAATTGTTGATTTATATTTGAATAATGTTCCAACATATCCGGGTGATTTTGCACATGATGAAATAAAAGAGCAAATGTTTAAAGGGAAAACCATTCAAAATAGTGATGGTACGGTTTGCAATTCAGAGTTTAATTTATATGGCATTAATTTTGATGCAACTGTGATAGAAAAAATCAATGGTCAAATGATATATATGATAACTGTATATCCAAAAGAAATTGTTCTTTCATAATATTTTTTTTAAAGGATTGAATAGGATGTTAAAACATTTCAGTATAATTCGTAAAATTTCAGCAAGGATTGATGACGATAAAACGAAAAAGGCGAAAGACTATATTAAAGAATCAGTTGGTGAATACTGCAGAAATAATCCACAAACTCCGTTTTCTGTTTGCGCACTTTTTGGCGGTACAAACAGGGATTGGAGAGAAACCCCTTTGCAAGCTATTTATGAAGAACAACCCAGCGATTGTAAAGATGCTAAAAAGCAAGCTGCAATTGATGTTGGGTGGCTATTAAAATCGGTTTTAGCTGAAGATGAAAATTTTACATATGAAGAAATCAAAGGATACACCAAAAGCTACATTAGATTGAATTAATTTTGAGGTAGTATTTAAAACATAATGAGGGATTTTTGCCTCATATTTTGAGAGGGCGAGTTTTTATGAATACTTTAGCTATTATTGTGGTAGTTGCACTGTTTGTCGTAGGTTTTTACAATGTATTTATTGAAGACCCACAACTTACAGGTAGTAATTTATTGCTTTGCCTGTTATTTTTCGCATTAGGTGGAATTCGGTTGTATAAAGCGATTTTTAGCAAAGACGATGGGGAAGATTCAGGTAATGACAAAGCGTAATCGAGTAAAGACCTTGTTTTCAAGGTCTTTCTTGCATTTTTGATAATATACATTTATAATATTTTTGGTGATGAAAATGGATATGAAAAAATGCTCTTGTTGTGGCGAGGATATACCAATAGAATCAAAATTCTGTCCATATTGTAGGAATGACTTATCGCAGGAATTAAACTGTTGTCCTTCCTGTGGCAAGGAATTACCGTTGGAATCGAATTTCTGTCCTTATTGCATGGAACGAATAGGTGAGCCCGTGGATGTCTCTGTTTCTGCCGATAAGAAGGTTAATAAAAAGTTTGTAGCAATAATTGTTTTGATTTTCACGATTTTTTTAATGTGCGTAGTTATATTTTTTGCACATTACAACAAAGAGGTGAATGATAATAACACTGACACTAACAATGATGTTTTAACAGAAGAAGCAAATGATGATATTGAAGTGGAGTCAACTGAAAATAACGTAACGGATGAGAATAATGTTGATGTTACGAGTGATGTCAACGCAACCCCCAACAAACCTAATACAGAGAGTATTACAACTAAAGAAGAATCAAAAACTACGAACACAAATACTTCTTCCACAAGTACAACGAAATCGGAAAAAGAAACGACAGCGAACAATGTTGTTACTCAATGTGCACATAACTGGGTTAAACAGACAAAAATTGTTCATCACGAAGAGGTAGGTCATTACGAAACCATACAGAAACAACGACCTGTAACACGATATAAATGTCCTGTTTGCTATAAAAAATATGAGAGCGTTAATGAGTATTATAATCATTTTGACAGTACTCATAAGCCAGGTTATAGTGGCGACCCTATAGGAGCTCTCCGAAATCAGTATACAACGGTAACAGAATATGAGTATTATAATGTTCAGGAATGGATTGTCGACAGAGAAGCTTATGATGAAACTGTTGTTACAGGTTATAAATGTAAAAATTGTGGAAAAGAAAAGAGTGCCTGATTATGCTTAAAAAAATTATTTCAATTATATGTGCGGTGTTGTCGATGATTGGTTTTCCTGTAGGTGAGCAGAAGCTTTCAAATCCAAATGCGAGTGCTGAGGCTGTAGAATTGTATTCGTACATCTGTGATGTGTATGGTGATTACATAATTTCAGGTCAGCAGGAGTCAACTTGGGTTGACGGTGAGCAGTATGAGTTCGAGTACATCTATGAAAAAACAGGAAAACATCCTGCGATTCGTGGGCTGGATTATATGAATGATGATTTCGAGGGCGTAAACCGTCGTGCGATTGAATGGCACGAAAAGGGTGGAATTGTCACAATCTGTTGGCATTGTGGAAGTGATTTCAGTGGTAGCTGGGCTGAAAGTATGAACACTGAAATTGCTGATTGGGACAAGGCACTCACAGAAGGCACTCCTGAATACGAAAAGCTTATTGCAGATATGGATAAAGGTGCAAAAGCTTTGCTTGAATTGAAAGAAGAGGGTATTCCAGTGCTTTGGAGACCTTTCCACGAGGCTGACGGTCAATGGTTCTGGTGGGGCAAAGGCGGAAACCGTAATTTCAAGAAATTGTGGAAGCTTATGTACGAAAGATATACAGAATACTGGGAACTTGATAATCTTATCTGGGTTTTAGGTCTTTCTGAACGTGGTGAAGATTATTATAAATGGTATCCGGGTGACGAGTATGTGGATATTGCCGGTGCGGATTCGTACATCGACGGACCAAACGAAAGGCTTTACAAAAAAGTGAAAAATATTGTTGGCAAAAAGATGCCGATTTGCTTCCACGAGTGTGGGAAAATCCCAACTGTTGAAGAATTGCATTCTGCAGATGCAAAATGGGTATGGTTTATGGCCTGGCACACAGAATATATGGTTGACCGAAACAGCGTGGAAGACTTAAATGCAATTTATAATGATGAATATGTGATTACGTTGGACGAATTGCCAAAATGGGAATAATTTATGATGGATGTTAAGGATTTAGCCTTGGCATCCATTTTTTGTTAAGGAAAATTTTAAAATGTATAGACTTTTATAGTAACAGGTGGTATAATTAAAACAATTATAAGTGAAAATATGCCTATTTTTAGGAGGCTTAAAGTAAAATGAGATTATTAAGAATAATAGTAGCAATAGTTTTTGTTGTTATGTTCATATTGTTTTCCATCTTTTTTGTCAGAGAAAAAATGAACACAGATAACACAATTCCTGTTATTTCCGTAGAGGGTGAAATTATAGAAGTCAGTTTCCATGCTACAGATGAAGAACTGCTTAAAGGTGTTACTGCGTATGACGAAAAGGACAAGGATATAACTGATAAAATTATTGTTGAATCAGTTTCAAAATTCCTTGATGATGGTGTTTGTAAAGTAACCTATGCCGTTTGTGACAGTGATAACAACGTTGCAAATGCAACAAGAAAAATCAGATATAAGGATTATCAATCACCGAAGTTTTCTATGAGCGCTTCCACCTGTTATTCAATATATGAAAAAATAAATGTTTCAGATATCATTTCTGCTCACGACTGTATCGACGGTGACATTACAAGAAGCATTATAGTTACATCAGAGGACTTTACTTCTTCTGTTGCAGGTGTTTTCAGCATAGAAATTTCAGTTACCAACAGTAAGGGTGATATTTCAACAGTCAAAATTCCTTTGGTTGTGGAAGACAGGATTATAACTGCACCAAAGATTGAGTTGATGGAATATCTTATTTATGCTAATGTTGGTGATGAAATAGATTTTTCAGAATATATTATGGGGGTAACAGATAATAAAGGCAATCCTATTGAAGGTGAAGTCAGAGTCGAAACTGACGCAGATTTGACAAAACCTGGCACATACAGTGTGCACTATTATACAACGGATTCAAAGGGTGTCCAAGGACACACAATATTAAATGTTATCGTAGGTTGAGATTATGAAATTTTCAGAGATAAAAATTGAATGGGTGAGTATTCTCCGAGACTTGCTGAAAAATGCTTGGGCTATTATTATGGCGGCACTTATCGGCTTGATGGGTGTTTATGTTGCCACAAGAAGTATTTACACTCCCGAATACACCTCATCTGCTACTGTCGTAGTAAATGCTAAGAGTTCATCAGCAGGTTCATATTCTTTGTTTTCTCTTTCTGTTGATATGGCAGATGTTGTTTCAAGAGTTATTGTTGAGCCCACTGTTAAGGAGAAGGCTTGTGAGATAATGGGCGTTGATAAGTTTGATGCTGACCTTTCTGCAACGGTTCACACAAGAACGAATTTTATCAAGCTTTCTGTGACAAGTGATAGTCCGCAAAAATCATACGACTATCTGAAGGGCGTTATTGAGGCGTATCCGCAGATTTCTGACAGCGTTTTTGACAATGTCGTTGTCAGTGTTTTGGCTATGCCTGAAGTTCCTCACAATCCTTCAAACAGCGTTTCTCAGATAAACAGAATATTGGTAGTTGGCGGTGCAGCGGCTTTTGTTGCAGTACTTGTGGTTATTCTTTCTGTTTTCAGAGATACCATAAAGGATGAAGACGATTTTGAGAAGAAGATAGACTCTAAGTTGATTGGTTCAATTCCTCACGAGAGAAAGCATTATAACCTGAAGGAAAGATTATCAAGAAAGAAAAAATCCCTTCTTGTACATAACAATGCGTTTGTCAGCCTTAAATATGTAGAAAACTATCACAAAATTGCAGCCAAGCTTGAGCACATGAAGCGTCACGACGGAACAAAGGTGTTCGCGATTACAAGTGTTGCTGAAAATGAAGGAAAATCTACAGTTGCATCAAATATCGCACTTTCTTTAGCTGACAGAGGACATAGGGTAATTCTTATTGATATAGACAGCAAAAAGCCGGCTTTGTTTAAAATTTTTGAGAAAAAATATGACGAAAAAACAGAGCTTGCTAATTTGATGAACGGAAAAATAAATCCAACTGAATACAGACCGATTAAATACAAGAAAACATCGCTCTATCTTGCTATAAATACTTCTCCGCAACCGGAATATGGTGAATGGATTGAAGAAGGAAAATTGGCGCAAGTTATAGAAGCGTTTAAAGAACAAGTAGACTTTGTCATTCTTGACACAGCACCTATGTCTGTTGACGGATATGTTACAGACCTTTCAAAGATAGTAGAAAAAATGGTGCTGGTTGTCAGAACAGATATTGTACACACTTCAGCAATCAATGATGCTATTGCAACTTTTGAAGAAGTTGGTGGTAGTGTTGCCGGATGTGTTCTTAATGACGTTTATCCGGAAACAACAAGCTTCTCGTTGAGTGGTGCGGACGAAAGCCGTTACTCTTACGGTTGGCGTTATGGCAAGAGCAAAAGATATGGCCATTACGGCAATTACGGCAGATACGGCAGATATTCAAAACCTCAGTTTAATTACAATGAGGACGATTCAGAAGAAAATTAAAGGGATGACAGTGATATGAATCAGACCGAAAACAAAAACATAACATCATCTTCAAATATGAAGTCGATAAGTGTTGATAACATAATGATAGGCATAAGGCGTTTCGGATGGCTTTGTGTTGTTCTTGCTATACTCTTTGGTGGAATTGCATTTGCTAAGGAGCAGATTAATTATGTGCCTGTTTACACTTCGGAGGCGACATTTACGGTAAGTACAGAAAACAACTCGTCCATTGGTGGCGTGTCTGTATATTCCTTCCATTATAATGTAGCAACAGCAAATCAGCTTTCAGAAACATTTCCTTATATTCTTAACAGCGGATTAATTCAGAACGCTGTTTGTGAAGATTTGGATTTGCCATATTTGCCTGTAACATTTGTATCAGATGCTGTTGAAGGTTCAAATATGTTCACACTTAAAGTAAGGTCGCAAGACCCTCAATTGGCATATAATGTTTTAGTTTCAGCTATTGACAATTATCCTACAATTGCAAAATATGCGGTAGGTAACATAAAAATTGAGATGATAACATCTCCTGTAGTACCGACTGAGCCTTCTAACACAAATGCCTATCTGAATGCTGTTATTAAGGCTATGGCTATCGGTGCCGGCTTGGGTGCGCTTATTATTTTGTTGTATATAGGTACACATAATACAATCAGAACAAAGAATGATTTAAAAGCAAATTTGAGTTCAGAAGTTATTGGTGTTGTTCCAAGAGTGTGGTTTAAGAAGCATAATAAAGATATCGACCGCTCTGTTCTTACAACAAATGATAAAATTGAAGACGGATTTACAAGCTCTATACGTGTTATTAAAAATGTTATTAAGAATTCATTGAAGCATGGTGAAAAGATAATTGTTGGTACGAGTACTGCTCCCGGTGAAGGCAAAACAACAATTACAACAAACCTTGCTATTGCTATGGCTGAGCACGGAAGAAAAGTTTTGCTTGTTGACGGTGACGTAAGACGATTGAGTGTTTCTCCGTTGTTGGGCATTAATCCGGAAGAAATGAATTTTGTAATAGAATCAGATGACTATAAAATAGCTTATCTTGAACAATACAAGATTTATTTACTCTTATTTGATGCACCTGAAAAGGGTGGATTTAAATATGTAAACTCCAGCTTTATTAAAGATGTTTTTGATTCTGTGCGACACAAATTTGATATTATTCTTGTTGATACACCTCCTTGCGGACTTGTATCTGATGCTCTTTTCTTTGCACAGGTTGCTGACGCTGCATACTACGTTGTATTGCAGGATGCAGTAAGAACAACAAAAATCAAGAATGGCTTTAACAACCTTATGAGTACGGATGTAAAGATTTTAGGATGTATTTTAAATGGTGCATCATCAGTACATTCAAGTTATGGCTACGGTAATTACGGTTATGGCAGATACGGCTATGGTCGAAACCATTACGGTAAGTACGGCTATGGCAAATATGGTTATTATAACAGATATAACTATGGCAGATACGGCTATGGTAAATATGGTTATGGTAACAGTAAGAAAAATGATGAATAAACGGACAAGGAAAAAGGACAAGGCATTATGAAGTGAACCCCAAAAAGTTCACAGAAATTAACCTTGTCCTTTTTATATTGAATTAATGCTTGAAGCAAGCGTTATACTGTTCTACCCAACGTAAAACGGATTTGCGATTGTAGGTGGCAGGCATTGCAGCGGTTACTGCAGTTGCTTTTGCTAACTGTAAGCCCATCTTAACAACCTTGCCAAGAATTATCTTGTTATTCACAAGTCCACCGACTTTGATTTTTATATCTTCTAAAGACATTCCGCCAAGCATCGCACCAAGGCTTGTTGAATCAGCATCAATCGTCATATCCTCGGCGTTGAGAATGCCTTTTGCAAAAATGTAGTCAAGCTCAGGACCCTGAAGTCTTGTGAGGAGTAATTTAACACAAGCAAGAGGAGCTAATGCAGCACCGATTTCTTTGTAAAAATTTTTCTGATATGTCCAAAGTGTTTCAGCGCTGTAAGAACAGCTACAGTCATTAGAAATAGCATCCGCAAGGATTTTAGCTGCCTTAAGAGAATTTGCGATGCCTGAACCGATAACCGGAACGGTCATAAATGCACTGTCACCAATTGCAGCGTAACCGTCAGCAACAAGAACACCTAATGGTTGACGAACAGGAATGTTTGCAAAGTCATCAGCACGAAGAATTTCTGTGCCGATACTTGGATTTCCTTCTCGAAGCATTTCAATTTGATTCATTGCATATTCACGGTCAAACGGACGGAAACGACCGATAAGCACATCTGTATGTTCTTCTTCAGTAGCAACCCAAGAAATACCTAATTCATTATTAGGGAGAAGGATAACCTTGAATTTGTCGTGTTCAGCAACCTCACATGCCTTATTGAAAAAAGCTCTGTATATATAAAACTGTTCATATTCAATAGGATTATTCTGAATTCCGGTTGAAGCAGGCATATGGCGTCTTACAGGAGAATTAAGTCCACAGGCGTCAATAACAAGGTCTGCAAGGTATTCACCTTTATCGGTTTTGATTCCGACAACTCTGTTGCCAAAGAAAACAGGACCTACAATATTTTGTTCATACTCGAATTTTACACCGGCTTTTTCAGCATGTTCAATCAGGTGAGCATATATATCTCTACGCTCCATCTGAATTTCTTTTTTATCTTCTTCAGTATGCTGTGTAAGTGCAGTTTCCATAGCAGGGCCATAGAATGTCATATCCTGCTTTAAGTTGTACTTGTTTTTATCAGGAAGGGGAATACCAACGGCTGTCCAACCTTTTTTATCAAATATGTCAGTCCAGTCATATCCCATCTTGTCTTTTGCATTTTTTTCATATACAGTTACATCGTAACCTCTTTTTGCAAGTATCATAGCAGCGGCAATTCCACCGTGACCACCACCGGCAACAACTATTTTATTACCCATAATATAATCTCCTTTTTCCAATAAACAACTAATAAGATTTGTGTAGATTATATCATAAAAGGCTTGATTTTACAACAAAGAAAATGTATAATACTAAAGATAGTAAAATGGTCGAATAGTGTGTTATTGAAAAGAAATGCTAATTTTTTTGGCAAATCTATTGAAACGATTATCGACAGTAAAAGAAAAGGATAATAAAAAATATGATGAACAAAAAACACAAGAATGCGGTTAAGGTAGAGATTCCGGAATATCAGACAATACGTGAGATTGTTTTTGAAGGCACAGAACGTGGTGGCGATAAAAAACAATTTATGTTCCTTGATAGAAATAAGCAACTTCAGGAGCTCAATTATAATCAGACATTTTACAGAATAAGAACTCTCAGCACATATTTTTACAGCAAAGATTTAAGAGGTGGCAAGAAGATTGCTATCGTTTCTGAAAATCTTATTGAATGGGGTCTTGCATACTATGCTATTATTGTAGGTGGCAATATTTGTGTACCTATGGATGCAAAGCTTTCTTACGAAGATATTGAGGACCAGATTATACGTTGTGATTGTGATGCCGTTGTATGTTCAACTAAATTCAGAAAATTTGCAGAACAGATTAAGGCAAATCCTGAAGTTCCTCAGATGGAATACTTCTTCATAGATGAGTTTGATACATATTATGCTGAAGGCGAAAAGATGATTGAAGCAGGTGACGATTTATTTGATAAAATCGAAATCAAGCCTGATGATTTGGCTGCAATCGTTTTCACATCGGGTACAACAGGTAAGAGCAAGGGTGTTATGCTTACACATAAAAATGTCGCAAGTAACTGCTCAGCATCTCTTCGTGTGTTGACAGGTCGTCATGCTATTGCTTTCTTGCCATTGCACCATACTCTTTCATGGGTAAGTGGTATGTTTGCAACATATATCGTTTCTGAATGGGGTTATCTTTGTGATAGTCTTAAGGATATTCAGAGAGATATCAAGAAATTCCAGCCATATAACTTTACGGGTGTACCACTTGTTGTTGAAACAGTTTATGACAGAATCTGGAAAACAGCTCGTAAAATGGGTAAGGAAGAATTGCTCAAAAAGGGTATCAAAATCAGTAATGTGCTTATGAAATTCGGTATCGACAAACGTCGTAAGATTTTTAAGATGGTTCACGATAATCTTGGTGGTAACCTTGATATGATTATCTGTGGTGGTGCATACCTTGACCCTAAATACGAAAAGGGACTTTACGATATCGGTATTGACGTTTTTAACGGTTACGGTCTTACAGAATGTTCACCTGTTATTACTTGTAACCACCCCGGCAAATTCAAGTTCGGTAGTGTTGGCACTCCACTTGATTGTAATGAAATCAAGATTGTTGACGCTGATGAAAACGGCGTTGGTGAAATCTATGTAAGAGGTTCAAACGTTATGGTTGGTTACTATAACGACCCTGAAGCTACTGCAGCAGCATTTGACGGTGACTGGTTCAAAACCGGTGACTTTGGTCGAATCGACGAAGATGGTTTCCTCTTTATGGTTGGTAGAAAGAAGAATCTTATCATCCTTTCAAATGGTAAGAATGTTTCCCCTGAAGAAATCGAAGAGAAACTTATGAACAATATTCCTTATGTTAAGGAAGTTCTTGTATATCAGGAAGGCGACAAAATTACAGGCGAATTCTTCCTCAACGAAGAGGATTATCCTGATTGCAGAGATAATCTTGATGCAGATGTTAAGAAAGTGAATGCAATGATGCCAATGTTCAAGCGTGTTGGTGGTATTGTTGTTCGTGACGAGGAATTCCCAAAGACAACAACAATGAAGATTGCAAGAAAATATCATACAAACTAAAATGAAAAACCTCCGATTATAGAGCAGGGTTACTAAGGACAGAAAAACTATTGGGAGACACTTTGTAAAGAAGTGCTCCCAATTTTTTTATAAAAAAATGACACTTTCGGCTTGAAAGTGTCATAGTGGGTTATATACTTTGAAAGCAATTATGCCAATCTGAAAACATTTTCTTCGGTATGTATAAGTGATATTGCAAATCAAAATTTGCAGTTATATTTTTGATAAATCAAAAGTGATATTGAAGCCTTGCGGCTTCAGTGTTATTTTATTCGCATAAAACTGTCCGAAGGACAATAACACTGTGCAAAGCAAAATAAAACTGCGAAGCAATATCACTCGCCGTATGGCGAATAAAACTGCCGAGTGTCCTTACGAACACTCGGCTATTATCGGAGGTTTTATTTTGCCAAAAAGAAAGCCGCTGATTTTACTCAACGGCTTTTTTGTTTTATTAAAGGTTGTAGTACTTATCGAATTCTGCAGGATGAGGAATTGCAGAAAGCTGACGAACTTCTTCACGCTTGCCTTTAATGAAGTTCTTGATAAGCTCTTCAGGGAATACGCCACCTTCTGTAAGGAATTCGTAATCAGCTTCAAGGGCATTGAGTGCTTCATCAAGAGAAGCAGGAAGATGTGAAAGCTTTGCTTTTTCTTCATCACTGAGGTGATAAAGGTTTACGTCGTATGGACCCCAACCGTTTGCGTGTGGGTCAATCTTATTCTTAACACCGTCAAGACCTGCCATAAGGATTGCTGCATAGCAGAAGTAGGGGTTGCAGGTTGCGTCGGGGTTACGAAGCTCGAAGCGGCGCTTCTCGGGGCTCTTTGCGTATGCGGGAATACGGATGACCGCAGATCTGTTGGAGGTAGCGTAACCAACGGTTACGGGTGCCTCAAAGCCGGGAACA
>JAZSHP010000167.1:0-4874 GCA_045533355.1 Candidatus Fimenecus sp. | reverse complement strand
GCTTGGCCTCCGACTTAAATAATTTCAATCAGATAGTGGATTGTAGAGCTTTAACCATATCATATGGATCCTGATAGCTCGGACGGTACGGTTGATATGCCTGAGAAATATCCCAAGCGGCTTTGGTGCATATCATAGGGCGAAAAACAATATTGCTAAGTGCAACATCTTTTCTAACAATTATTGCTATATTATCAGTGATTGTATTTTCAATAAAAGCTCCTGCTCCGTAGTCTCTCACGTTTTGGCTTAAACGTAGCTCATACGTTGTATTGCTTCCGCCAGCAGGACAGCCCGATAATACCATAGTTGCAGGTGCAGTAAACGCTGTAGCAACGCGAAAAGTGGAAAGGTCTGTTGCTGTGCCGTTAGCAGTTATCGAACCGTCTGAATTGACGGTGTATGTAATGCCGTTAATAGTGTCTGTCGTTGCTGTTGATGTTACGATATTTTTCGCCCCGCTGTCAACAAGCTCTACAAGTGATTCATTCAATGATACTGATGAACCATTACAGAATATGTTACCTTCATTATCTACTACAAGAGCATTATGCCTATTATCTGATGAAGAGCCATTTCCTATAATTAAAGCAGCAGAAGAAAGGTTATCATAGGCATTGTAAGTTCCTGCTACAATACAATTAGGTGTAGGGGTTCTTAAATTACTTCCTCCCAGAATTACGCTTCCGGATTGTGGTACTGCTACACTATCTTCTTCAACCTGAGAATCTTCAATATTTATGCGATTTAACACACCACCAATTATTGCAGAGAACCTCATATCAGCAAAATTATTATTATTTTTGGCTATTTCATTCTGTACACCACTTATGATAGTGCTATACTGAACTCCACCAGTCATACTACTCTGATATGAAAGAAGAATATTTTCGGGAGCAAAATTAACAGTATTTTGTCTACCACCTATAATGCTATAAGGAGCAATAGTAGCATTATTGGAATGACCTATAATAATAGCATCATTTGATGAACTACTGAGAGTGTTATTTTGACCTATTGCTACTGAATTATTAGCAGAAACACGATTATTATACCCTATGGATAAAGAATACTCTCCTGTTACAGAGCTATTTACATCACTAAGAAGTAAAGAACCTGTTTCAGAACCCTCTGCTATATAATTTGTTCCGCCGCCAAAATCAAAAGGTGTTCCGTCTGCTTTATAGATATTAGAAGTATAAATGCTATTAGAATGGAAACCTCCACTCCAATCAAGCGCGGCAATATTACTTCTATTAGCATTATCTGTGCCACCACCTACTATAACTGCATAGGTATTTTCAGTGTCAGCTTCATTGAACTTACCTAACACAGTTGCAAAAGCGGATGAGTTTATAAGATTTGAACCGGATGTGAGAGTATTTCCATTTGATACAACATTGGATGTACCAAATACTGCTTGTGCAGACTGTGTATTCATAACATTATTGAGTGAACCTACTACTATAACACTATTAGTGGAGTTACTTATAGGAGTATTACCACCACTTACATAATTTCCATTACCTGCAATAAAAGAATCGTGGACATTGAAAATAGTGTTACTTGTACCACATACATTAGAGGAATAAAGACCTTGTATAAGGTTTGACTCACCTGATACTACTGAATGACAAGAATTTCCCCACTCACCTGCTACTCCGTTTGGCTTATAATCAGAGAGTGAATTGTTCTTACCAGTGATAACAGAACTTTCAAACTGGGTAACACTATTTGATTGACCGGAAATATCACAATTTCTTGTGCCAAATGAACGAGACTGATTTGAAAAAACAGATACAGCATTTGACTTACCAATAATACTACTTCCAGATATATTAGTAAGACTATTATTGTCACCGCTTATAACACAGTTTATGTAGTCAGCTACATTATTATTTGAACCTACTATTAAAGTCTTTCCTATATCTGTATTTCCAAAACCTCCATCATTGTGTACAGTATTATTGTCACCAGAAATAAGATTAGAATAATTCTGCTTAGTACCATAAATGTTATTGTTTCTTCCCACGTTTAAGCTGTCATTGGAATAATCAATATTTAAAGAGTGTCCACTTATGATAGACCTTTTTGAGTGGGAAACACTGTTATTGTAGCCACTTATTAAAGAAAAATCGTCATCCATATTAGCTTTATTTATGCCACCAAATACTGATATTGTGTCAGAACTTGTTGCAGTATTTCCTGCACCTCTGACAGTAGACCTATCACATCCAGTAATAGTATTATTGATACCAAAAACATCGGTACATTCAGAATTGATTAATTTGTTATTATGTCCACTTAGTATATTACATTTTCCGCTTGTAACTTGATTAAGCCAACCACTTACAAAGGTTTGGGGGGAATTAGAAACAGTATTTGAATATCCAGAAGTGTGAGATGTATATGAGTTTATAACTGTATTTCCACTACCAGAAATATGAGAAGATTGAGAAACATCAACGGTATTGGAAGAACCTGTAATGAAAGTACCTAAACAACTTCCTGTTGCAGTAAGATTATTACCTACTGCATTAATATCGCCATCTACAGAAATTCCATTACCCACAATTAAACTTTCGGATATATCATCTGATGACTGAATATCAAGACCTACAATTAAACTGCGGCCTATTTTATGTGGAATATCAAAATTATATCCGACAACTACTGAGCCCATTACAGAGTTAAAGGCGTTTAAGCCAATATCCGAAGAAAAGGTTCTTATTATAGAATCAGATGCTCCTTTTATATTACTCTGAATTCCACCAATAAATGAACGGTTTGATTTAAGGACATTTACTCTATAACCACTTAATTCTGTGTACTCAGAATCTTCAAGACAACAACACCCACCAGACACAACATTTGAAGTTCCCGATTTTATTTCATTAAGCTTTCCAAATATTGTATTGTCACTACCCACAAGAACAGAATTGTATCTTCCTGCAATAAATGAGTATGGGGCATCAGAACCCACATAATTATTATCACCGAAAGCGGCACTATAACCACTGAGAACTTCTGTATTATGTCCAAATGCGGAGGAGTAAAGTCCAGTAACTATATTATGATTATCTGAATAGTCATTAAACCTTTCTGCGCTTTCTACACCTGATTCACTGTCACCTGTTTCTTCTGATGACCAAGATGTATGGTCTTCATTGTAAGTAGGAGACCAAGTATCAAAGGTTAAATTGTTAGTACCTTGACCCACACTTCCACTTTCAAGACTATTGATTGCCGACCATATTTCAGTCTTATCTGCATTGTACTCACTCTCGAATACATATCCTGTGGTGCGGATTTCAATAGCCACACTTTCTACGCCCGAATGTATAATGTAAAGATTGTAGTCAAAAGACGTAGGATTTATCTCCCTTGCAGGCATTACATCACAATCATCTTCATCGTCACACTGAGACACCATATAAGGAACTTCGTCGCCAATTGTTTCTTGTGTGTTAGGATTGATAAGCTGTGCCAATACTATAATCTGTCTCAGATTATATGTGGCACTTGCACTTTCAAGGTCCTCATTTGTGAATCTAACAGTCAAAAGACTTGTTTCCACTTCTTCTTCGGGGTCAGGGTAGCTTGTCACTTTCATATCAACAACATATCCTGTCTGTGCGATACTTGCAGATGTAATATCAGCAAGAGTATACTGCTTTGCCAGAGATATGTTTTCCTCAAAGTTTTCTCTTGCAACAACTCTTGTTATCTTTATTGCGCCAAGACCTAATCTTGCATTTGCAAGTAAGGAATTTCCGAGATTTGTTATTACAGAATTTTCTGGACTCCAAGAACTCATATTTTATACCTCCTCATAGAATGATACCTCACAGGTATCTGGAAAAGTAGTAGGGTAGTATACACAGTCATTTGCTATTGTAACCTTTGATAAAGAGGTTTGAGCAAAGCTATAACTGCCTAATAACTTTGTTGTGGGAGTTATTTTTACTTGACCTAAATTAGATTTTCTAAACGCTCCCATTTTTTCATATTGATGTTCTGCATTATGAATAACATCATCTTCTGTGGAATTTGTAAACCAGAACACATAAGGGTAAGGCTGCACCATACAAGGACTGTGATACTGCAATTCCCCTCCGTGAATCACATCTGTTCCCTGATTAGATACTCCCCAGAAAACTAAAGGATATGGTGGTTCAAAACAAGGACTGTGATACTGCAATTCTCCCAGATGATTTATGTCATCTTCTGTCTGATTTACGAACCAAAAATTTGCAGGATAGGGCGATTGCAAAGCATTATGAGCGTGTTCCTGTACAGCACTGTTATAAATATCTGGAGGATTTGTGGATAAATCTAAAACCCAAGAATTTGTATTAGCCATTATGTAATCACCTGACCTACTAAGAATCCTGCATTTTCTAAGTTTGCATCATTATAAATATAGTCTGCTGCTGTTGGGTCTGTTTCCTGCATTACTATTCCTGTTAAAGAAATTTTGTTAGCTTCCGTTGCTGATAACCTATCTTTGTTTATTAGTCCTAAATTATCTGATATTCCTATTTGAGTATAGCCTACTCCGCTGCCCGTAGAAGTTATATAAGCCTTATAATAATTATACCCACTTTGTGGCATATAAGCATAAAACCCTGCACATACAAGAGGATTTGACTGACTATTAACAATTGTTACAGTGTCAAAAAGTGCATACCGTTCATACTGCGTACCGCTACCGCATATTTGAAAACTCATTCGGGGAACGTTTCCAGATAATGATACAGAACAATTAGTTAATTTTACAGGGGAAGTGTTGCTTCCTGCAAACAGTCTTATAGTTCCGTAACTGCTTGTAACAGGATTTTTAAAATGAAAATTAAAGGTACAGCCGTTAAATA
>JAZSHP010000080.1:0-5512 GCA_045533355.1 Candidatus Fimenecus sp. | reverse complement strand
CTTAGTGCCGTGTGCACTCTTTGTGTGCCGTGTGCACTCTCTGAGTGCCTGTTTTTTTGTGCAGTTTATACAAACGATAGCAAACTAAAGAGCCTATTTTTCATATATTTTGAGAAATTTGTCATAATATGACTAAAAGTTGCGAAAAACCCTTGATTTTGCCTATTTTCCGTGTTATAATTGCTTTAGCAATTACCCCAAAAAACCCACACGGAAGAGATACTGATAGAGAACCTACCTGGACGTTTTCTTCCGTTAGCAACTTGACAAGAACAGACCAACCGGAACACTGAGTAGCTCCACCAAAACAAGCATAAGGTGTGAGTGAATGTGTGACTGTTGCGAGTGACTATACAGGTAAGACTCTGTGAGAAATCCAAAGTCCGCGAACGGTGTAGCGTGATACGTTTACAATATGAGCTTTAAAGCAAGTAGGTGCTACTTGACATTTGAGATACCATTAACACTGGTGACATTTGCCTACTTCCTTTAATACCTCCGATAAACGAGAGTGGAGACTATACGTTGACAGCGTGAATTTAAAAACCTACTAACCCGACGAGTAGACTAATACAGAGCATAGGCTTAACACTCACTCACTCTAAAGAGTGTGTTAGGTCAAGTAGTAATACAAGCGCCGGAAGTTTGTCAGATTTAGAAAGAGGTGCTTTTATGAGAAGAGCTATTTTAAAGGTTTGTCCTAAGTGTAAAAAATCGGCATATAGTTATACAATTGAGCATTTAGTAAATGGACTCCCTAACTTTCACCCCGATGATACTTTAAGGTGTCATCAGTGTAATGCAACCTTTCCCCCGGAAAGACTTAAAGAACGCATAAATTTATTCACTTCCGGTGCTTATACTACTACTTGACCTTTGGCACACGCTCTCACCATTTAAAATTAAAAGGAGAGTGTATTTTATGAAAAAGCATATCGTAGTTGGAAAGAACACTAAAAGAGGTTACACACTTTTAGTCAGACTTGATACCACTGGTGTTCCTGTAAACTGTCAGCCTTTTGTTGTAGCTTGGTGCTACAATGAAGAAACTGATGACTGGCTTGCAGGTCACTACTTCGATAGTATTGAAGCAGCGGTAGTATTTCTTCACAGCTAAACACTGTCTCCCACTCATTTGAGTGGTGAGAGGGTGTGCCAACACCACAATAAATTTTTAGAGGAGGTTTTTCACTATGAAAAACGCAAAGAATGTTAAGGCTAACGAGAACACAAAGGCAACTGCAACCACTGAGACAAAGGCAACCAATATTGACCTCACCAAAGAGAGCAAGGCTTCACTTGTTGCAAATCTCAGAACTCTTCTCCCCAAGGTCATCAGTGAAGATGATGCACTCGGAGCAAAGATTGACAAGGCTTTAAAGTCTAAGAAAACTACTCTGGAAGACCTCAAAGCACTGATGAAGTCAGTTGTGGAGCTTGGAAAGAAACCTGCACCTAAGACTGTGGTCGAAGCAGAAGAGAAACCTAAGAAAAAGGTTACTGCTAAGAAGACTGAAAAGGTGGCAGAGAAAACTGAAAAGCCTGCACCAAAGGTAGAGAAGAAAAAGACCGAGGACAAGTCTCAGGTACAGTCAGTTCAGACAGCAGGTAACATTACAGCACCACTGGCAACTATCTTCCCTGCAACTATCACCACTCAGATTGATGGTGAAGACGTTGTACTCACTAAGGCAAAGTCCAGTGAGTTCACCACAATACAGGATATAGTTGAAGCAATGGAGACTAAGACTGTTGTGATAGCTTGCTACTGGACTAAGAGACACATCAAAGAGTTTGACTACGCAGGAAACTTCAAGCTTCTTAAAGCTCCTAAGGAATTTAAGAACGACCTTGACCTTGCACTGGCGGCTTTTGAGTGTCCCACAATAAAGAGACTGTGGGCTATGTCAATCGAGACTGAGGGTATGTACTTCTTTGAAGATGAGGACTTTGCCCCTGTTGAAGATACTAACCCCTACAATGGTGAGAAGTATCAGATAAGAGTAGCAAACGGAATGGAATTTGAAATCTATACAGCAGATGCTCCGGCTGAGTAATCGTTAGCTCTTAAACCTTGCACCGCAGGGCTCTCCCAGTGAGAGCCTTGTATGGAGGGTTTAAAACTCTCTAATATTTAAAGAGTGAGGTAAGTATTATGAAAACAACTGAAATCTATTCAAAAGGCGAACTCAATGCAAAAGCAGAAGTCGCTTTAATGGGTCTTGTTACTCCTGTCAGAGACAAGGATAACATCATCTATATGCTCGACTATATCTCAAAGGTCATTGAAAACAATGAACCCTATATGACAGGTGAGCAGATTTATGAGAAAGCGGTAGAGTTTGTAGATTTGAAAGAGACTATGATAATTGGTCTAAGTGTATGCAGAATAATGGGTATGCCTTGTGTCAATGTGATATTCAAAGACATAGAGGACACTAAGTTCAAGCTCGATAATTCAGAAGGTGTTCTCACATACGTTCACAACTATGATGGTCCTGATATGTCAGAGTTAGGATACTGCTTCTTTGAGAAGAAAGGTAATGCTTATCACAGAATAGGTTGATTATTGCACCGCAGGTCATACTATTATAATAGTATGACTTGTATGGAGTAATCAAACCCCAAAAAATATTTTAAAGAGTGAGGTAATAAGTATGTCGAAAGGAATTAAATTATCCAAAAAGTATGGTGTAAACCCTACAATCCCTGTCTGCTTCTTCTGTGGTGAACAGAAAAATGAAATTGCCCTGTTAGGTCAGATAGGTGACAGAATAAAAGGAGAAGACATTGAAGCTCCTAAATTCTGTGTAATGGACTATGTACCTTGTGACTGTTGCAGGGAAAAATTTGCAAAAGGTAAACTTCTCATTGAAGTAACTACTATACAGCCCAAGGACGGAAGACCTACAATTTCAAAAGATGTTTACCCCACAGGACGTTTTGTAGTAGTAAAGAAAGAAGCTATTGAAATGAAGGGCGATAAGTTCCTTATGATTGAAGACGAATTTAAGCAGATGTTTGACGGAATCATATGACTATTGCACCGCAGGACTGCTCACAAGAGCAGTCTTGTATGGAGTAGTCATACTCCAAATAATTAAAGAGTGAGGTAACAAAAAATGAAAAAGCCAAATTATTCAGTTCTGGTGCTTATGCACCCAATCAACAGAAAGGGTTGTTTTGAAATCCTGTTTAGCTATGACGGACTTAGATTTAGTACCGTTGACGGTAATGGTCCTGAGTATCTTAAACAGTGTGGTCTTAACACAGCTTGTAAGTTTGAGGTGACTCCTGCACAGTTCTACTCTCTTATGGGTAAAGCTCTTGACTACAAGATAAGGACACTTGACATACACATAAGATACAAGGACAATGTAAAGATGCTCAAATTTTTCAAGATGTTGGCAGAAAGATGTGTAAATGCTCAGTGTAAGTATAGCGAGGACTTAAAACTCCCCGAAAGTGTAATTACACTGGCGAACTCCTGTCTTGTAAGTCCTGTTTAAGTATTGCACCATAGGACTAAATCACTCTATATTCCAGTGATTTAGTCTTATATGGAGTGCTTAAACTCCAAATAATTAAAGAGTGAGGTAATAACTATGTTAAAAGCTATTGAAAGACTGCTTAAAGGTGAAAGAACCATATGTGGTAATCACAGAGTAGAAAGAGCAGAGAACAGTTACGGACATTCAATTGAGTGGTATTACTACTTCCAGACTGCCATAGTTACAGTGGATATTACTGCACAGACTTTTATCGTTGACAAAGCGGAATACGGTGACAAAATGTCAACTAATCGTGCAGTCAATGACTATCGGAAGTTCTTCAATGACAGATGCTACACTGAGGTATTCAAATACTTCTATCAGTTGGTTGAAGCAATAGTCGAAGCTCCTATGGACTCAATGAGAAGATTCTACTATGGTGATTTTAACAATCCACCTATTGAGGTCACTATGAAAAAACGTATGCTTGGTACTGAAAAGTTCGTTGAAATAAGAGTATCAAGACAATCGGAGACCTTTGCACATACCTATGAGATAAAGTACAAAGGACCAAAAACACTTGAAAAGCAAGTAAAGGACAGTATGCACGAACTATTTCCGCTGTAAGCATTGCACCGCAGGACTCACTGTAATTATTGACTAAAACACTGTTAGGGCAGTCATTTGAAATGACTGTCTTATAGAGTGCTTTAGGGTACTCAATCTGACAAACTTCTAAACGAGTAGCACAAGGACCTCACTCCCTTGTGTTACTACTTAGGAGCTTGTCACTCCTAAATATTTTAAAGAGTGAGGTTTTTACTATGAAACTACTGACAAAAAGAGCAAAGGAACTTATGAAGTCAATGAAACCTGTTGAAGCTAAACAGGATAAGCCTGAGAGGAAGTCACATAAGAATGAACTCCCCTCTGATGAGTACAAGGACTTAATTCCTCCGATTGAACTCCCACTTGATGAGAACGGCAAAATTGTCATAAGTGTGAAGCGTGGAGGAGAGTTTGGACTCCCCAGATGTGACATAAGGTTTTATGCAACAACAGATGTATACACTGGGTTCACAAAGAAAGGTATAAACTTTGATTTGGATAAGCTCCCTGAGTTGGCTTCCAACTTACTTTTGGTCGAAGACAACTGTGAGTCTCTCAAACTCTTTGATGAGTTTATTGGCGAGGACGAAGAGACCGAATAAGTGAAGTGGCAAGGTGATAAGTCTATAAAGAAAGGGGTGTGCATTTAGGTGTATGCCCCTTTCTTTTTGCCCTCAAAAGGATTCGGAGTGACAAGATAAGAGTCTTCCAAGAAAAGCCAGATATGGAGAGTAATAAATAAGCAAAAATGTAAGAGATACATTGAAAACACTGTATAATACAGTGATTAAGACAGATAAGAGGTATAATGTATGTGTGTGATATATTATGTGTGAAAATTAAATACCCCTCCCCTGATAAATGAAATTCCGGGAGTAAATAAGAATTAAAATAAAGTATCTCCTAAGATGTTTATTTAAGAGTAAATAATGAAGTAAGTGGTGTTGGACTCAGATAAGTTTCAAAAAATTTTCAAAATTTGTAAACTAACCCACCCCACCCTTAAAGGTGATAAAAATTTCTGTATGAGTGCGCCAAGTGAAATATTTTTTGGAAAATTTTGAGAGGTATGTAATGCACCTGTGAAATATTTTTGTGAGAGGTTGTGTGTTCGCCAAGCAGTGCCAAAGGTGAAAAAGTTAAATAAGTGAGAGCAGTGGTGTAAAAATTTCTGAGGTTAAAAATTCTGTGGTAGGTGTGGAGCGAGCCATAAGTATATCACTGTGAAATCACATAAAACCACCGGAAATCACGTTATTTAGCTATTTTAGTCATAATAAGGATATAATGTATTTTTAGTCATAATATGTCGTGAGCGGAGCGATACGACACATTTTCTATATATACGAAGTATATATAGGAAATGTCCAATATATCTATGATATATTATTTTATATTATATATTATTATAT
>JAZSHP010000133.1:0-3545 GCA_045533355.1 Candidatus Fimenecus sp. | reverse complement strand
ACGATTGTGTTAATCACATATTAATTAGATTTGAAAAAGTATAAAGGAGATTTATGAAAAGAAAAATATTTAGTCTGTTTCTTTGATTTACATAATTGCAGAAAAATTTGGATATTAATTTTTGGTATAAATCAGCCAAAGAGTCAAATAATAACACCGCAAACAAATATTTTTTGCGGAGGTTAATTATGAAAGCAACAGGTATTGTAAGACGAATTGACGACCTTGGCAGAGTCGTTATACCAAAGGAAATAAGACGCACTATGCGTATCCGTGAGGGCGACCCCTTACTGACATCATTGACACAGGAGTTCAGGTTCTGCAATGCTATGCGTAATATAGCGGAAAGATTACATAATACCGATTCTTGAAACAATAAGGCAAAGATTTTTATATCAATCCCCGAAATGTCAGAAGATGGCAAAATCGGATAACAAAAACACCGCCGTTCAGAGTTATTTCTGTACGGCGGTTAATTGTTTATACCAATCCCTAAAAATTTCGCTGTGTCAGAAAAACTTGAAATGCGACAGCATCCCTGCATTTTTCTTCCTTGATAAATTCCTTTTCTGCTTTCGTCTTTTTGGCAAGGTATAATTGGTGGAGCAATAAAAAATGAGAGCATTTCAAAATGTCCTGATGCTTTGTTTTATATGCAGCGTGTTCATGATTTCAGGGCAGCTGTCGACTTCAATTTTGCTTGTATATATCGGAATGCATCCTGTCCTTTGTTGGTTATTTGTCGGGCTTCATTTGATTACCACAGGTAACGCTGTTGTATTCTTTGAGATACATAGCCATGAGAGATGAATTTTTTACAGTTTCATTGTTGAGAGTGTTTCCAATTCTGAAATAGCTTGCAAATACGTCTTTAAGACCTTTTTCATTTGCAGCATGAGCAACATTTGCAGATTTTTGAGTGGTAATTTTTACATCATCAAAAATAAAATCATTAGCAGAATCTGTTGTAATCGTCAGCAGAAGAATATCTTCCTGTTACTTTCATAGCCTTTGAATTCTGATAGCCTATTTCATTTTCTGTTGTCAGTACAACATTATCGGCATTACCGTACCAGCCGCCGTAGCTTGATTCAAAATCATTATAAACTACATCTGCGGCAAGGGTAGATGTTGGAACAAATGGAAGCATAGTGACAGTTGATACACCTGTCATCAATGCTGCAAGCATCGAAATAAATTTTCTTTTACTCATTTGATTTTCCTTTCGACATGAAATTCCCCCTATCGTCAGGTGTTATATATCTTTTTTGCCTGACGATAGGGGAGGAATTGTCATATATTTAAAAAATTAATCATGTTTCTGTTTTCTCTGGTAACTTGTCAATCAGCTTTGCATCAAGTCTTTGAATTGATAGTGCATCAGCCACGGTTAAACCGTCACCTGAATTGCAGCAATCTGCATTTGCAGCTCCCTGTTCTGAAAGTTTATATTTGTCTGGATTTCCAATTGCTTGGAATATCGCTGTAGCATCTGCAATTGTTACTTTGCCGTCACAGTTTGCATCTCCTAAAAGTGTAGCTGTAGACACGGTAGTGCTGGTAGTTGGCTCAACAGGCTGTGTTGTTGTAGTTGTTACGGGCTCTGTAGTCTGTACAGGAGGCTTTGTAGAAGGCTGAGAAGCGCCTGCGGATGTGTAGAGATCTGCCGGAAGCTCGTCCAGAGTAATTACATATTCACTCTGATAAGTTTTCTTGAGAATATGTTCTTCGGTGTATTCATCAGAAAACTTGCCGTTTTTAGTTATAAACTGCTTATTCCATGTATTGAACCATGCCCATTTAGTACCGGCAGCAATAACGTTGTCAATATCAAATACAACGCCGTTTTCAGTGAGGGCGATCATTTTCTTGCCGCCTGAATATTCCAGTATTTCAGAAAATTTTGCTGCACTTGCGGAATATACGTGCTTATCAAGGTAAAGATCCTCACCGATAATATCTACATACTCATCACCGGGATACCAATTGGGATTCTGACCATTCCACACCCAGATAAGGTTATGACAGCCATACTTGTTTGTCAGCTGATCATAAAGGTATTTATACAGTTCTTTATAGGGTTCAGCACCCTTGGCACCCCACCAGAACCAGCCGCCTGACGCTTCATGCAGAGGTCGCCAAAGAACAGGAACTCCTGCTTCTTCAAGCTTGTTAAGCTGTTTTGCAATACCCTCTATATCTTTATCAAGCAATGCTTTACCTTCTGTATCTTTGCCGTTCATTACAGCTTCAATATCAAATGTTGAGTTTCTTGTATAGAAACCGCCCCACCAACGAGGATTGCCGTTTTCTTCATCGGTACCGCTTTTTATGTAGCTTCCGGGTGCATTCCAGTGCCAGCAGAAAGCAATAATACCATTTTCCTTATGAAAATCAATAGCTACATCAGCTGCATTAGAAACTTTTGCACCAAGTGCATTTCTTGAAGGAGTGTAATCCATCATATCCAATCCGAGAATTGCAGGCTTTTCACCTGTTACATCGTAAATTGACTTGAATTCATCACTCTTTAAACCGTCATCAGCAACCTGACCTGACAGCACCTGTTTTCCATAACCGTTGCACAAATAATTGAAAAGGGATTTTGTTTCAGGTGTAGCATCAGAATCGCACAGAACATTGCTTACCTGATATGCTGAATCTGGAATAGACTCTGCCGCTTTTATTTCCAGATAATCCACCGCAATCCATCCCCATGATTTTGTAATTGAAATTTCATGTTTTCCTGCTTTAAGCATAACTCTGCTGAGAACAGCATCGTTGTATTCTTCTGCTTTTGTGACAAATGTGCCGACATATTCTCCGTCAATAGAAACCTTATTTGTTTTGTCGCCGCCATAGCCCATAGAATTGAAAACAAGGTCATAAGTACCGTCCGAGGGAATTTCAACACTAAAAGTCATAACGTCATCACTTTCAGAGAATTTTCCAACTGCCTTGCCTCCGGAAGCATCAGCTTCTGCAAAACTTTCAAGTGTACCTGTCAGAGCAGCGTCTTCTGCTTCATATATCATGTTATTTTCAGCATAGACAGGAAACAGCGGAAGCTGTGACATGAAAGTAAGCGCCATTGCAAATGTAATTGCTTTTTTCTTCATAAATAAAACCTTCTTTTTCATTGATTTGGAACATAAGATTATTTTCTATGCTTTTATTATATCACTACCGGAAGTAGAGTACAATCGAATTATTTTTAATTACATCCAACCCACAAGATGTAAAGTCAACGTTCAGTTGTTTCTGTGATTATATCATTGAAAAAAGGCTAATCCCGATAGATACACATAATAACATTATTATTTTCACCAATAACTACACTATTACTTTGTAACAACTAAAACTTTATAAAAGCAAACGGCAGAGGACTTAAATGAAACTCATTTGAAAAGACTAATTGACACGAATGAAAAGACTTGAAATTTTCTTATACAAAAAATCCCCCTCATCAAAAGTCGACAATGGGAGGGAAAAAGGGGAAAGGGAAAGGAGAGCCCAGAGAGGAAAACCGTAGGGGAAAAAGGGAG
>JAZSHP010000089.1:0-8936 GCA_045533355.1 Candidatus Fimenecus sp. | reverse complement strand
AAATTATAATTTGTCGGGGAGCTTAATTATTAAAATGGATATGAATCGTAGGGGACGATGAGTCTCATCTGCCGGTTCGGTCGGTGCTTCTGCTTCGCAGAGGTGTCCACCGGACACCCGCACCCCACATCGTCCCGCAGTCGGACAATAGCACACTTTAGAACGGGACGATGTGGGCATCGTCCCCTACAAGATATGTTGTTCTATATTAATTCCCCGACAAACTCTGATTTAAAAAGGAAAGCATATGGAAAAATATAACGATATAATAAATCTTCCTCATTACAGGTCGAATAAACGACCTCATATGTCAGCACACGACCGTGCGGCACAGTTTTCTCCTTTTGCGGCATTGACAGGACATGATGAGGCAATTCAGGAAACAGCAAGACTTACAGATAAGAAAATGGAGCTTGATGAAGCAACGAAAACAATGCTTAATGAAAAGTTCAATTTTATTATGGAGCATATTTACGACCAGCCCGAAATTACAGTAACATATTTTATTCCCGATACACTAAAAGACGGAGGAAGGTATGTTGATTTTGTGGGCAAGGTGAAAAAATACGATTATCTGAACAGAATTTTATATTTTATAGATAACACAGAAATAAAAATTGATGATATAATAGAGATTGAAAGCAGAATCTTTCCACAAAGAAATGAGGTGTAGTAATGGAGGATTTCAGATGGGCATATATCGGTAGCGGTGGTATAGCAAAAAGCACCGCTATGAACATAAAAAAAGGTAATCATAAAATTGTATCGGTTTATAGTCGTACTTTCAGCAAAGCAAAGAAATTTGCTGAAAAATACGGTGCACAGGCTTTTGAGGACTTTGAATGTGCAGTAAATCGTGACGATGTTGACGGTGTTTACATTGCAACACCACATACATCCCATGTGGAGTATGCTGTAAAGGCTATGGAAATCGGTAAGCCGATACTTTGCGAAAAACCTGTTGGTGTGTCTTTGAAGGATGTTGATATTTTAATCAATGCTGCAAAAGAAAATAACACGTATTTTTGTGAGGCGATGTGGACCTGGTTTTCACCTGTAGCACTTAAGGTAAAAGAATGGGTGCAAAGAGGTGAAATAGGTGAGGTTAAGGATGTTGTAATCAACTATGCTTTTCCCGGAATTAAAATGCCAAAGGATTCAAGAGTTCTGATGCCTGAAACAGCAGGTGGTGCGCTTCTGGATATCGGAATTTATCCGATTACGTATTGTTACAATCTTTTTGGTGTGCCAAAGGGAATAAAGTGTGATGGTGTAATTGAAAACGGTATTGATATTTCCGAGACAGTTGTTCTTGATTATGGAGATTTTAAATGTACTCTTAATATGTCTCTGTGCAAACTGAAAGAAAACTGTAAAATTATTGGAACAAAAGGACAAATTAATCTTCCTGTATTTTTTCATATGGCGTCAAAAGCAATTTTAAAGAATGGTCTCAAAAGAAAAGTTTTCAAGGGGAAAACTGATTATTTGACTGAGTTTAACTGTGTTGCAGATGAAATAAAACAGGGCAAAAAGGAATCTGAATATATTCCTTTTGAATCAACCAGAGAATGTATGAAAATTATGGACGAATGTCGTCGACAGATGAAACTTGTTTATCCTTTTGAATGTGAGGTAACAAAATGAAAAAGATAATTCCTGTATTGTTAATATGTGTTATAGCCGTGCTTTTTTCTGCTTGCAGTAAAAATATAGTTATAGAGGAACATGTATGGCAACTTGAATCAGCAAAAAGCTTTAAAAATCCTAATGAAAAAATCAATATAGGTGATGTTTCACTTGAATTTAATGACGATGCTTTTGTTATAACAGATAAGACAAATGACGAAACCTATAATGGTGCATACGAAGAAATGTATATGACTGACTACGAAAATGATTACCAAGTGATAGTTGAAGGTGCTATGGGTAATATGGAATTATTTGAGCCTGATGAAGAAACTGAAGATGGCAAAGTCAGACTTCGATTAACTCTTGATGAGTATGACTTGTGTTTTGTTATAAGCTGAATAAAAATGTTTACAATTTTGACATAAATTATTGCAAACACAAAACAAAATAGTATAATAATCTTATGGGAAAACTTTATAGGAGAGATAAATATGGAAAAAACCTATGTTCCTTTCTGGGATTGGAAGGAAAAATCAAAACAGATTGAATATACTGAAAGCACACCATTGCTTAACGCTGATGGTACACTCAACGCAAAAGGCTGGGCAAGACATAATGTTTTCGAATATGACCGTAACCTTGTAAAAACAGGTATTATGAGTCGTAAGGAATGGGATTTCTATCAGGTTTCTGACGGTAAATATATGGTTCAGTTAAGTTTTGCAAATATCAATATTGGTGGTTATGTTTCAGCAAAGCTTGTTGACCTTGTAAACGGAAAAGAGGTTATTGACTGTACACAGCTTTTCCTTGGCGGAGGTAAGCATATCCCACCTGCAAAGGGAGATGTACCTAATCGATACAGAGACAAGATTGGTAAGGTTGATTTTGATTTCGACACCAAGGAAACAGAGAGAACACTTTGGTTCAGATGTCCTACAAAGGACAGAGGAGTTGTTGAGTGTAATTTCAAGATGGATATTATGCCGGGTCTCGAAAATATCACAACAGTTCTTCCTTTTGATGAAGACCCGACAAGATATTTTATGACAACAAAGCAGACCTGTATGCCTTGTGAGGGTACAATGCGCATCGGTAACGATACATATACATTTACAAAGGATACTGCATTTGGCCACCTTGACTGGGGCCGAGTAAATACTATTCACGAAATGGTATGGTATTGGGGTATGGGTGCAACTCATCTTGTTGATGAAAACGGCACAGACCACCTTTTCGGTTTTGAAATTACATGGGCAATCGGTAATGAAAGTAATGCAACTGAAACTGCTATTTTCTATGATGGCAAAACACATAAATTCGGTGCTGTTGACGTTGAAACATTCCCTAAGGATGATAAGTATATGGAACCTTGGAAGATTATTTCTGAAGACGGAAGATTTAATCTTACAATGACTCCTACATTTGATTATCATACAGATATGGACCTTAAGATTGGCAGAATGCACGCACATCAGGTTCATGGACTTTGGAATGGTAATGTTATTCTTGATGACGGAACAAAGCTTGAAATTAAAGATATGTATGCTTTCTGTGAATATGTAGAAAACAGATGGTAAAAAATTTGCAGAGAAGATTTACTGGGTCTTCTCTGCTTTTAAGTTAGATAAGAGGGGGATTTTAATATGGCGAAAAAACAATTAACACCGGAAAAATATACTGAATTAATGGAAAGAAAAAAGTTTAAAAGAGAACAGTTTTCACAAGTCTTTTTTACATTCTTGGCAGTTTTTCTTGCTTTTGCAATTACATTCAGTGCAGTTTTTATGGCATATTCCTATGTGAATAATTCGAGTAATAAAAATATGGTTGTTAATAATCCGTCTGTTCAGGTACAGCAGGATAGTAGCAATTCAGAAAGTTATGGAGATTCCTCTATAATGACGGAAGATTCAGATGTTGTAACAGAAAATGTTGATAATACTGTATCAAATGAACAGAGTGCATCCGATAGTGAACAGAAAAATGAAGCAACGGATAAGACTGAATCATCAGCATTTGCTTCAACAGAAGAAATGGTTGCTTATTTTAACAAGTGTGCAAATAAAGTTAAAACAGATGCTACAAAGGTAGTTAAAAACTTTGAAAAGAGAGTTGTTGGAGAAATTAAAGTTCCCGATATTCTTCAGTCAACAGCAGAAAATCTCCTTGAAAGCAATATGAAAGACGATACAACACCCGTTACTTATGCAACAAAGCAGGATATTCGTGCTAATTTCCTTGTGCCAAATCAGGATTACGTAAGTTGTCTGAAAGCAAGTGACGTTGTTAAGGCAACCTGTAAGGATAATGGAAATCAATATGTAATTTATTTTAAACTCAAGGACGAAAAGAATCCAAGAGCAGGTACGGGTGTGGGCTCAGTATGTGACGTTATTGAAACATACGAAGTTCAGGAAAAAGCACCATCATTCCTGAAAGAATTTTCAACAACATATTATAGCTGTGAAGTCACTGCAACAATCGATAAGGCAACTGGAAGAATGGTACACGCTGTATATTCAACACCATTGATTCTTTATGTTGTTGTTGACCTGTTTGGTACTCATTCAGCAAATGTGGGACTTACATTTATCAAAGATTATTCAATAACATATTAAAATTCAAAAGCAGAGAAGATTTTACTCTTCTCTGCTTTTTTTATGTAGTTCTGTTATCAGAAAATATTAGTTATTTTTGAAACAATAATTGAGGCACTGTCTGATGCACCTAATATTGTTTCGGAATCAGATACCGATAGGGATGTATAAGGAAAGACTGTTATTGCGAGAGTAATAAAGGCTATTATTTCAGCAATACAAAGAACAGCGACTGTTACATAAAGCTTCTTGTAAATTCCTTTACTGCGGATTGCTTTAATAAGGAATATTACGAAAACTATCGCTGGTATCACGACGAAAAGTAAAATTAAAAATATTGCAGCAATAATATGCGATGTTTTCTGGTCGTAGAAAAGTCCGAAATCATCTTCATAATAATTTTCTAAAGCAACTGTAATATCTGCAACTAATTTTTCATCAGAAATCTTATGTATCGGAATTTCTGTATCATCATTTATAGAATAATCAGGGTGAAAGAGGAAGTCTGCATCTTCAATGTTGGCTTCTTTATAATCTATGTAAAAATAGCTTTCATTTACAGCAAACATAACGCCTGAACTTGTTGAAATACTCATATCCTTATTTGCCATATCTACATAGAAATATTCATACACGTCATAAAGCATATCTTTAGTCAAAACTGATTTTTCACCAAATAACACTTCTTTGTTTGTCATAACTATGTTTCCTTCAGGATAAAAGAAATCAATTGAATAGTGATAGGCATCTCCATTGATTACCTTGTTGTATTCTTTAAGATATGAGTCCTGAAGAAAAGTTACTATAAGACTTGAGCCATCATTGAATTGTATTTCAATAAGATACATGTTTTGTGCACGGTTTGTATGAATTATAATGTCTTTTACATTTTCTGCCGGAAGGGCATCAAAATCAATATAAGCGTTGTTCTTTATCCATGGTGTTAAGCTTTTTGAAACATTTACAACATGGCTGAAATTGGTAGAAAGCATTGATGTATCAATTCGAGAAAAAGGCTCGTCATCAACATAAAGCTTTTGGAATCCTTCTGAAAAAGTTATTACGGGTTGTTTGTCATAATATGCATTACTGTAGCCAAGGTTTAAATCATTATCAATCCAGACATCTGATGCACAGACTGTTACAGCGAAACAGGAGAAAATAAGTATGAATGCAATAATTAAAGATAATATTTTTTTCATTTTAACTCCTCCTTAACTTAAATTCAGCTTGCGGTCAAGCATCCAATATTGGAATGAATAACAAGCAACGCAAAGCATACCAATGAATAAGATACCTGTAAGCATTAACAGTGAGAAAACAGGACCACTGTAATTCAGTGGAATAGAATCACTCAAATCCACAATAAAATCTATTCCAAAAAGCCAGAACATGGATAAGACAGTTGAAAATACGCTGTTTGCAACATAGTAAATACCGATTGCAGTAATTATTTTTGCTTTTTTTGCAATAATTGATGCAATAGTTATACAAGTGAATACAAAAAGGGTAGTGAAGGTTGAAAAAAGCAATAGTAATAACAGAGCTTCAACAATCCAGATTGCTAAATGAAAACCTAGGATATCAATAGCTTCCAGGATATATTCTTCCCAAATCATACGTAAGTTTTCTTTGCTGAGAAAGGCTTCCTGAGCACCCACGAAAAGTGCAATGATAATATCAAGGTATATTACTAAGCCTGTTGCGGTATTTGCAATTATGCTTGTAATCAATTTGGAATTAAGCAACTGACTGCGTTTTACAGGCAAAGTGAATGTGAGATATCCCTCGTCTGTAAAGAAGTTTTTATAAAATCTTGAATAGACAAATATAATGGTTGCAAATGAAAAAACTACAATGCCAAGGACAGCCACGATTGACAATATAGTTGCTACCACATAAAGAACTGTTGGTAGCTCTTTTTCACTACTGAAAACCGATATGCTCCAGCCTCCGACAAAAGAAAGTACAACAGAGGAGAGTGCCGCAATCCACCAGTATTTGAATACAGCCTTTAAATCATATTTTAAAAGAGTCTTTAACATCTGAATACCTCCTTAAACAACTCGTCAAGGGATTTTCCGCTTTCGTTTCGTGCTTCTTCTGCATTTCCTGTACGAAGAATATTACCGCCAAATCCGAGGAAGACAAAATCATCAAGAATCTGTTCAATATCAGAAATCAAATGTGTTGTAATTATAATTGTAGCTTCAGGATTGTAGTTGCCGACAATCGTACTTAATATGTATTCGCGTGCAGCAGGGTCAACACCTGCAATAGGTTCGTCAAGAAGATAAAGCTTTGCATTTCTTGACATTACAAGAATCAGCTGAACCTTTTCTTTTGTGCCTTTCGAAAGGGATTTAAGGCTTGCATTAGGGTCAATTAACAAATCTTCAAGAAGTTTGTATGCTCGTGCTGTATCAAAGTCCTTATAAAAATCTTCAAAAAAGCTTATAAGTTCACTGACCTTCATATTTGAGTTGAAATATGTGCGTTCTGGTAAGAAAGAAACCAATGCTTTGCTGTTTTCTCCAACAGGTTCATCTGCAATCAGGATTTCACCGGTATCTGCTTGTAAAAGTCCTGAAATCAATTTCATTAAGGTTGACTTTCCGCATCCGTTAGGGCCTAAAAGTCCGACGATTTTACCCATTGGAATTTCTATATTGAAATTATCGAGAACAGGATGATTCTTTTTATATGATTTACATAAATTTTTACACTCAAGAGCGTTCATTCCATAGCCTCCTCAATCATTTTTATAGCTTGTTCCTTTGTGACAGACAGCTGTTCCATACTTTTTACAAAATCATTGACAAGCTGTTCTGCCATTTTGCGTTTGCAAACAGCAATAATTTCAGTATCTTCTGTAACAAATCTTCCCATAGTTCCTTTTGAAATGATAAGACCTTCATTTTCAAGTTCAGAAAAGGCATGTTGTACAGTGTTTGGATTTACCGCTGCTTCTAAGGCAATTTGTCGTACTGTTGGAATCTGCTCACCTACGGGGTATTCTCCTGACAGAACTTTTTTAACAATTTTGTCGGAAATTTGCAAATAGACAGGTTTGTCTGAAGAAAACTTCCAAGCCATAACATCACCTCACTTGTATTATTGTGCTAATACAATAATACAAGCTTCAAAAAATTTTGTCAATAGATTTTATAAAAATAAAAAAGCAAGGAAGTATAAAATCTTCCTTGCTTTCTATTCAGCTTGTTCTTTGAAAACATTGATTATTCTTAAAACGGTAAAGGCCATTATCCCAACGGTCAGTGCCGCTTCAAAAAATTTTAACAATTTCAATGCTTTACCCATACGGGAAATCATATTTATATCATTGCTTATATTCATTATATTATTCTCCATTTGTTAAAAGAACTCCGTGAGCAATTCCGGGAACACTTTCACCTTGTAAAGAGGATGTAGTGGAAAGAAGTGCTCCTGTACCGACGAAAAGCACCTTGCTCAGTTCTTTACTCCGTAGTTTTTTCATTATGACCGAGTTTACAACAGTAGCACTGCAACCACATCCTGACCCACCTGCGTGCATATCCTGATTTTCTAAATCGTAAATCATAAGACCGCAATCATTGTGAACCGGGGAAATGTCTATTTTAAAATCCTTTTTTAATAAATCAATCAACAACTCACTACCGACTTTTCCTAAATCTCCGGTAAGAATTAAATCATAATCATTGGGTTTTGTGTTGGTATCATTGAGAAAATTCTGTATGGTATCTGCTGCAGCGGGGGCTAATGTCAAGGGTAGACCATAAAATTCAAACTTTTGCGAAAATTAACACAAGACCCTGCGCCGCTGTCCGTACCTGTTTTTGCACAGAGATTTTGTGTGCCCCACCCCCAAGGGGTGAAATTTTCAATCATATCGCAAAATGGGTAAAAAATATTTCCACCGTGTACATTTTTTTCGCTTGTTTTTACGATTTCCGAAAATTATTTCCAACGGTGTACTTTTTTATGTTAAATGCTTAACGCATCTTATTTTCAGTTTTAATAGGAATAGGCTTTTAAGTTTTATTACAGATAAATCATCTGTGAGTTGTGTGAAAGCCTTGCTGACAAGGTTTCAATCACGTGTCGGTCTGCCTTCATTTCATTCCACAAAGGCAAATCTCTGTTTGAAATTAAAATTAAACTACGCTCATTACTGAGCTTCATTATTGCTTTGTAGAAGAGTAACAACTCTTCTTCCGTTGGTGTTGTGTAAAACAACTCATCAATCACCACAAGGTCGCTTTCAACTAAATAACGCCAAGGGTGTGATTTTTTGCTTGAGCATTTAATCAATTCTTCAAAGGTAACATAAACAACCATTGCACCTTTCTCGATAGCCTCAAGCGAAATGTCAACTGCAAGACTTGTCTTGCCTCTGCAACATTTACCGATAATTATAATATTCTGATGCTCGGTTTTGAAATCGAAATTCTTAATCCTGTCAAGTTGCCACTGTAATCCCGACGATATGTAATTGTAATCATAGTGTCGGTCAGGTAGGCGACTTCTTTTTGTGTATTTCTTTGCCCTTGCTTTCAGTCGCATATCCATTTCCTGTTGCAACACATTCTGCAAATAATCAAGGTTAGAAACACGTTCATCTGTTAAATCAACCTCACCGTTGCCAAGATGGGTAAGACCCAATTCCTTTGCCATCATCATTACATCAAAAATCTCTGCCAT
>JAZSHP010000074.1:0-4912 GCA_045533355.1 Candidatus Fimenecus sp. | reverse complement strand
GCATAGGCTCGGTGGACGGTCTGATATGCGGTATCAGGTGAGGATTTTCCAAATGTATTTGCAAGGTCGAGATAGGTCATTTTCTTGAATTTAACCTTTTTAGGATTTCCGTCTTTGTCAGTGACAGACTTATCCATATAGTAATCAGAAAAGCAGTCCATACAGAAGCCTAACCTGTTTGCAACCATATATTGCTCATCATAATACAGTTTGCTGAAAACCTCATGTACAGCTTCTTTTCGCATAGCGTTAAGGAGCATTGTCAACGGCTCGGATGATGAATCTGCAATATATTCTTCCTCTCTGACTTCGCTTTCATCGTCGGCAAGGTTTTTATAAAACTCAGAGTAATTCATATTGCGAAGACCGGCGGAGATTATCTCTGTAACCTTTTTCGGCTTCAGGTTAAGCTCTGCAGCAATTCTGCTGATAGTTTCATCGTCATTTTTGTAACCGTTTTCCCGGTATAGTGCCATAATCTTACGGAGCTGTGCATCTTCATCCTCTGTGGGTATGGTGTAGCCTGTTCTCATAGTTCGCACATATTCGTGAACTGCCCGCTTAACATAAAACTCTGTATAGTAGTTTTCAAAGGACTTATTCTTGGTAGCGTCATAATTCTGCAAGGCTTTGAGAAGTGCAAACACACAAGCGGACTTCAAATCTGCAAAGTGACCGGGCATAGCATATTCCTGAACAAAACCTTTAACTGAATTATTCAGTATAGGCTCGTAATAGTGTAAAAACCAAGATAGATATTTATCGTACTTCTCTTTTAAGTAAAGCTCAATATATTCCTGTAAATGCATTTTCGGCGGTGCCGGCTTCAGTTTGTAAATATACAGTTCTTTTTCCCAATCCTTCACGGCACTCAACGTCCTTTCATTTCAACATTCTTACTGTGTCATAATACAGCTTTTTACGGGTCATATCCTTTGTGTACTGAGTAGTAAGATATTCGTGATTTTCCTGTGCCCGTAGCATATTATTCTTTGCAATAAATGTAGCCATTTTTGCAAACTCCGCCGTTATAGTGCCTCTGCTTTTCTCTGTTCGAATTGCAGAGGCTCTTTTTTCATATATAGCCACAACGGGATTATCCTGCTCACGTTCCTTGCGTTTGATTGATGCTGCATACTTACGGCAGGTTGTTCTCTTACCCCGAAGCATATACGGTGCAAAGCCGTTACAGTATTTCTGTTTTCGGGCAGAGGTCATAAGAAAATATCTGTTACAGATACCGCATTGCTTCGGGTAGTGTCCATAATGCAGACCCTCAAAGAAATCCGTAACGATAAAGGAATAATAATCTTCAAAGGTCAGCCTTTTGGCAACAGCAACATCCTTTTTCTTTGTAACGGCAACATACTCTGTTCTGACATTGCAATCCGTTTTACTGAATATATCCATAGCAATCGGCAACAAATGTGCTTCGTCAAAACGTTCTGCTTCATCAAGACGGAAAACAAACCTCAACAGACTTTTAAATGCTTTTTCCATATCTTCAGGCAGCTTATCGTAAAAGTTTATGGTTTCATTTATTGTTTTAAGCAAATCCTCTGCCGTAGCGAAAAATGCTTTATCATATTCAGGCGGTAAAATATCCAACACAGCCTGAGCTGTATCAATGCTTTGCACCTTTGATTTGAGGTGGAAATATCTAATGATCAAATCGGCGTTACCCTTTGTGAAAAGATACGATATTCTTTCTTTTTCTGCACTGATGTCACAAATATCGAAAGGTTTGATGTTAGGCAGAGTTTTCAACATCATCTGTATTTCTTCCCCGGCTTTAATAAAGTCGGTATCATTCAGATAACCGAAAGCAAGAGTTTCTCTGATGTGCCACAGGTATTCACGAAAAACCGCAATACGGGCAGCATTGTCATTTTTGTAATACTGATTGAGCAAATCCATAGCATAAAAGCCTGCGTAATGCTTCTTATCAATCGTAACTATACCGTCTCTGTAATCTGCACTGAAAAGCATTGTTTCACCACCTAATTAAAACTTAACTATAGATATATTATATAAGAACAAACGTTCGTTTGTCAATACACATATTGCCCGTTTGATATTATATAGCAAGATAAGTACGAAAAAACGGACTTTTTGACGAATAAATATTGATTTTATAAAAAATTGCGATATTTTTATGTTGCACAGAAAGTTTATTAAAATTGTGAAATGCTTGCATATGCTTATATATAAGGCTTACTGCATTGTTGCGTTTATCGTTTTATAGTTGTTGCGGTATTCCGTTAGAAATCACACTTTTTCCGTATTAAGTATAGTAGAGAGGGAAAAAGATAAAGAAAAACTGCCCTCCGCGAGGAGAGCAGCATCTGTTTGCTATATTCTTGGCTTGGCATTATTCATTCTGCATAAAGACCAATTAAGTGTGGACGCTTTTACTTCATCAGCAATCTTTCACAGGTTATCCGTGATACGAATTTCGACATTTCTTTGTATTAACTCTGAAAACAAATCCGAAACCTGATGTTTAGATATGGGGACTTGCGGTGTTTTAGAAACATAGTATCCCGCTATTTCATCTTGCAATTCAAACTCGCTTATATCAAATTCATACAAATATAAAGTAGTGTTTTTCATTCTGTCAAACCAATTGTTTTCAATTACAATAACATGCTTAACAGAGGATGATGTGAAAAATTGATTTTTGTCGCAGTCAGAGGTGTTTTTGCCAATGTGATATGTAACCCTCGGGCAATCTCGTGGTGTTAAGAAATTAGGAAGACGCTCTTCATCAATAGCCCATACTAAACCAACATTCTTATCTAAGTCGTTGCGAGTTGGTGTTCTTGGATTAAAAACTTCAATATTTGATTCTTCGCTCACATGAAACAGTCTCATTGGGAAACCTCCTTATAATATTGCAGTTATAATACTTTCCGCATAATAGCCTGTCCGTATTCTCTTGCAACTTCAACGAAGCCTGCTTTCTTATAGAGCTGCACAGGTCCTTGAAAATCGTAATCATTTCTGTTTTCGGAAATTTTTGCATAACCTTCAACAGCTGCATATCCGTTTTCTTTTGCATCACTGCATACTCTTTCTATAAAAGCAGAGGCAACTCCTTTGCCTCTGTATTCAGGTGCAATTTCAAAGCAAACGATAGAAACCGTTTTGCCACAAGTATTATTCTTTGCAAATTGTGGGACAAATCCTGAATAGCTTTCAATATCTGCGGCATTACACCAACCGATAGAAATTTCTCCGTCAAAAGCTAAATAACCGTGTATTTTGTTTTCGTTAAGCATTTTTACTGCATACTTACGGAGTGTTTTCTTAACACCGAAGATTTTGAACTTCTTAACCATCTTTTTAATTGTTTCTTCATCCTGATTCGGAGAAGTGCAATAGCATGGTCCGTTGGGATTGCCGTCGGTAAATGCACGATTATCGAAAAAGTCGAGATAATCCTTATTTAATTCAGATGTTAAAGGCTTTATTGTGATTGGATTCATAAAATAATCCTCCGAAATATAAAAGTCAAATTCACTGATACATTATATCACAACACCGCTACAAATATCAATCCGTTTACATTCACTTGTTAGTTCAACAGTAGCAGGTGTTTTTTTATACCCTAAATCCTAAATTCCGGTATATGAATACTGCGTCACATTTTTGGTAAAAGGGTCGTTGTGACCCTTTAGCAACTGATAATTTGCTTTGCTTTTCCCAATGGGCAATGAGTGCCCATTGGAATCTTCGCATCAGGTAATTCTAGTAGGTGACAAGCGTTGTCACTTACTAACTTTACATAAAATATTTTAATGAAAGGAAGTGTTTATCTTCAACATTCGCGACAGCCCCATTTTCCATCGCACCCGTAAAGGGTGCTTTTTTTATGCCCAAATTCATAATTAAACAAAATTTTAACCTAATGGAGGAAAACAAATGAAAAAAATTAATGATGTAATCATCATCGGTGTTGACCACGGTTACGGCAACATCAAAACTGCTAACCACTGTTTCAGAACAGGCATTACGGCTTACGATTCAGAGCCGCTTTTCACAAAGGATATGCTCGTTTACGACGGTAAGTTCTATCTTATCGGTGAGGGACACAAGGAGTTTCTTCCCAACAAAATCAAAGACGAGGACTATTATGCCCTCACCCTTGTGGCTATTGCAAAGGAGTTAAATGCTGAAAACTTAACTGAGGCTACGGTTCACATTGCGGCAGGTCTGCCCCTCACTTGGACAGCAGGTCAGAAAGAGAGCTTCAAAGCATATCTCACCAAGAATGAGGAAGTAACTTTCACTTGGCAGCATTCCGAGTACAAAATCAAAATTGCCGGTGCAAGTATCTATCCGCAGGGGTATGCGGCGGTTTCGCAGTTTGCAACAAAAATGGACGGTGTAAATCTTGTTGCTGACATTGGCAACGGTACTATGAATGTTCTTTATGTCATAGACGGCAGACCACAGTCCGAGAGAATGTACACGGAAAAGTTTGGCACTCATTTCTGCACTGTTGATATCCGTGAAGCATTCCTAAGAAAAACACAGAGGGAAATCAATGAGCATATCATTGATGAGGTGCTCTGCAAGGGTACGGCAAACATTGTTCAGTCGGATATGAAGATTATCAAGGCAGAGGTACAGAAGTATGTATCTGAAATCTTCCACAGGCTCCGTGACCACGGCTACGATGAAAACACAATGATGCTGTATATTACCGGCGGTGGCGGTTGCCTTGTTAAGAATTTCTATAAGTTCAATGCAGACCGTGTACGTTTCGTTGATGACATCTGTGCGGCGGCAAAGGGTTATGAGTACCTTGCCGAAACTATGATGAAAAGTGGCAGGATATGAGTGAGTACCGCATAAATGTCCGCTTTAATTTAAGCGACACAGAACACACGGCAATCATTGATTATCT
>JAZSHP010000039.1:0-6398 GCA_045533355.1 Candidatus Fimenecus sp. | reverse complement strand
CATGCAACCCTGAGTGAATTGTGTAGTGGAAAAACCAATATAAAAAAATGCAGTGCAGAAACCCTATATAAGATATCGAAAGTACTGAATGTAAGTATGGAATCCATTATAGAAGGAAATCAAAAGAGTGCCATTGACTATGTTAATGCATATGAATATGGCTTACCCGGATATTTGCAAAAGGATTTAGATGCATTCAAGGAAGGATTAGCAAAGAAGTCAAAGTATATGGATTGTTTATGGGGTGAACTATACGGAAGTATAAATGCTGCCCTTATTGACGACGGATTTATAACACAAGAGCATGCAGAATATTTAAGAAATAAGTATTTGCGGAGGTGATATAATGCAGAGTAAGATTGATTTCACCAATTGTAAAAGGGTAATAGGAAAAGCATATAATGGAGCAAACGGAAAAAAGATAGCGGTTGAATATGAGGGCGATGTATATATGATAAAGTTCCCTCCTAACGGAGAGAATAAGCCGACAGAACTTTCATATACCAACAGTTGCATTAATGAATACATTGCAAGCCATATTTTCAATATGCTTGGAATTAAAACACACGAAACTTTGCTGGGTACATTTAATGTTTCCGGAAAAGAAAAAATAGTGTGTGCATGTAAGGACTTTACAGCATCAGGCAAACAATTTCTTGATTTTTGTTCCGTAAAGAACACGGTAATCGATTCAGAATCAACATCAAATGGTACCGGGACGGAGCTTGATGATATAATTGAAACCATTGAAAAACAGAACTTCGTAAATCCCAATGAGTTAAAAGAACATTTTTGGAATATGTTCGTTGTCGATTCATTTGTAGCAAACTTTGACAGACATAATGGTAATTGGGGATTTCTCCACGATATGGAATCAAAAACCACGCAGATAGCTCCTGTATATGATTGTGGAAGTTGTCTTTTGCCACAAGCTGATGATAATGTCATGAAAAATGTCATAAGCATTAAGGAAGAACTGGAAGCAAGAATATATCATTTTCCTAATTCAATTATAAAAAATGATGGTAATAAAATAAAATACTATGATTTTGTAACATCATGCACAGATGAATATTTCATTGATGCGGTAAAGAGAATTGTACCAAGAATTGATATTGAAGAAATAAATAAGCTTATAGATGGAGTACCTTATATAACGGACTTGCAGAAAGATTTCTATAAGGTGTATATAGGTGCAAGGTATGATAAAATTATGCTTCCTGCATTAGAGCATGCACAATCTATCACTCATGAAGAAACACCTACAATGACAATGTAAAACCAAATAAACTACAAAGCGGAGATTGCAAAAAGCAGTCTCCTTTTTTTATGTAAATACAGTATGAATTTGTTATGGATATAACAGGAAGGAGAATATAAATTGTATATTTATCCCGATAATTTAAAATCAAAGGCTGTAATGTGGTTGTGGGAATTAAAAGACATAGCCATAATAGCGATATGTGCGGTAATTTCTATTCTTGCAATTACTAAAACAGGACTTATATTTCCGCTTGCTGCAACAGCAGGATATGCATTTTTGACCATCAGAGTTGATGATGTGTCAATAATGATGTTTATAAAAAGTGCATGGCATTACCTTGCCGGACAACAGTATTATGAATGGAGGCTTGATAGCGATGAGTAAGAAGAAGAAAGAAGAAAAACAAAAAGCATCAACAAGAAAACTGATTGGTATAAAAGAAATAACTGATGATTCTCTGGTCACATACGATCAAGGTGAGCTTGTTTTCTTCCTGATAAAACCTACAAATATCTCTGTGTTATCAGAAGAAAGCATAAGAGCAAGAGTATATTCTCTTATGACAGTTCTCAAAGGAATGCCTGAAATAGAAATGTGTGCATATAACAGTCGTGAAAACTTTGACGGAAATAAGAGATATCTTAAAAAGAGAATGGAGGAAGAATCGAATTATATCATCAGGAGACTTCTGGAAAGAGATATGGAGCATCTTGATGAAATTCAGGTTCAGACAGCCACTGCCAGAGAATTTTCTGTTATTATCAGGTTCAGGAAGGAAACCGAAAAAGAAAAAAACAGATATATAAGCGATGTTGCTCAAAAGCTTCGTGATACAGGCTTTGTTGCTAAAAGGGCAATGAAAGAAGATATAATAAAGCTTGTTGCAGTTTACTTTGAACAGAATATAACTCAAGAGGTCTTTGACGATCACGATGGAGACAGATGGGTAATTTACGGAGATGAAGGAGTGTGATGTGAAATGGCAAGGAAAATAAAAGAAAAACAAACTGAAGATGTAAAAATTAAATCCTTTCTGGATATGATTGCACCTTCTGTTATAAAATTCTTTCCGGATTATTTTATATGTGGTAATACATACAGAAGTGTGTGGGCATTGAGAGAATATCCGCCGTCAACAGATGAACAGGCAATACTAAGACATTTAGGAGAAAAAGATGGTGTAACTCTTAAAATTTATGCAAGACATGTTACATCTACAGAAGAACGAAAAATCATATCAAATGCACAGAATAAAAACACCCTCAAGCAAACAAGCACAAACAATATGCAGGATAGTATCGTAGCCGAAGGAAACCTTCAGGATGTTGCAAATATGGTAGTGACCATGAGAAACAACAGGGAACCCCTTCTGCATACAGCAGTATTTTTGGAACTTATAGCAAACAATCATGATAAGCTAAAGGAAATGCAAACTGAAACCCTCACCGAACTTATTCGCTCCAAGCTAAATGTAGACAGGATAATGCTTAAACAGCAGCAAGGCTTTCTTTGTGTAATGCCAAGCGGACATAATGCATTTAAAGAGCAATATGAACGAGTGCTTCCTGCGTCAAGTGTTGCAAACTTGTATCCCTTTAACTATTCCGGCAAAACAGATGAAAACGGATTTTATATCGGCAAAGATAAATACGGAAGTAATATCATAGTCGACTTTAATAAAAGGGAAGAAGATAAAACCAACAGCAATATTCTGATACTCGGTAACTCCGGTCAGGGTAAGTCATATCTTCTAAAATTATTGCTTATAAACTTCCTTGAATCAGGCAAGTCAATATGCTGTCTGGATCCGGAGCATGAGTATGAAGATTTGTGTAATAATTTCGGCTCAAGCGGAAGCGGAGCATATTTTGTTGACCTTATGTCAGGAGAATATATCATAAATCCTCTTGAACCAAAATTGTGGAGTGATAGTGATGAAAAGCTTGATGGTGATGCAGAGATTGAAACATTTAAAAAGAAGTCTAAGTTAAGTCAGCACATATCGTTTTTGAGAGACTTTTTTGCATCATACAAAGACTTTTCAGATTCTCACATTGATGCAATTGAGATAATGGTTGAGAAATTGTATAGAAAATGGAAGATAAGCGACAATACTGATTTTTCTGCACTTAATCCCAAGGACTATCCGATACTCTCAGACCTATACGAACTGATTGAATATGAATACCAGAACTACGATAAATCCAACAAGCCGATATACACAGAATCACAATTGCAGGAAATACTCCTTGGAATTCATTCAATGTGTGTGGGAGCAGAGAGCAAATTCTTTAACGGTCACACAAATATTATGAGTGATCGTTTTGTTGTATTCGGAGTTAAAGGTCTTTTGGAGGCAAGTAAAAATATAAAGAATGCACTTCTGTTTAATATACTGTCGTACATGTCAAATCAGCTTCTTACAAACGGAAATACCGTAGCAGCAATTGACGAGTTTTACTTATTCTTGTCAAACATCACAGCAGTAGAATATATTCGTAATTTTTCAAAGCGAGTGCGTAAAAAGGAATCGGCGGTTGTACTTGCAAGTCAGAACTTGGAAGACTACAATCTGCCCGGAATTGCAGAATATACAAAACCTTTGTTTTCAATTCCAACGCACTCGTTTTTATTTAATGCAGGTAACATTGATGCAAAATTCTATATGGACAATCTGCAGCTTAAGCAGAATGAATATAATCTTATAAGGTATCCGCAACGCGGGGTATGTCTTTATAAGTGCGGTATTGAAAGATACCATCTTGAGGTTAAAGCTCCAAAATACAAGGAAGCTTTATTTGGAAAAGCAGGAGGTAGATAATATGGTAAAATTTGACGGACTTGTTATTGTAATTGAACCGGATTACAAAGACAGAATTGAAAAGGGTATAGAATTCGATGACTTGGATTGCAAAGTGTACGATGAAAACGATACCGAATTCAAACATTGTCTTCTTTCTTTCAATATGATGTTCGGACACGAATACTATGACGAAACGATAGAAGATATCGAAAAGGGTGCCATAAGAGTTGTTGAAACAGAATGGGCAACCGTTCAGGTTGAAAAGGCTAATTTGGCACTTGAAAGATCAAAGGAACTTCTCGGAAATGCAATTGAGTATATAAAGGAATCGGTTAATACCGAAGATTTAAATCATGTCCTCAAGATATGTATTGGAATGACCGATGAAGAAATAAATTCTTTGAATGAAAAACACATCGAAGAACAAAATGACGGTATGAATTTGTCATAAAGGGTAGATTTTTGCAAATTCCTGTGATATAATACATAACGAAATACGGAGGTGCCTTATGGAGAAGTATTACATATGTAAAGCATGCAAATTCCAATTTGCAAGAAATATAAAACTTGACAGGTGTCCTGATTGCGGTAAAGAAGCAGTCAGAGAAGCAACTGAATCAGAAAAGTCAGCTTTTTTAAAATTACAGGAAGAATTCAAATACAAAAAATAAAATATTTAAAATTAAGTGAGCGATCAAGAAAAATATCTTGGTCGCTCATTTTGTTTTGGAGGTGTTTACCATTGAAAAACGATTATTTAAATACCCTTGAAGAAAGCGATATGCTGATAAGAGAAGATTTTGATTATGAATTTGATGAACAAGTAATGCTGTTTCCAATAGAGTCTTGGTTTGATGTAGATAAAAAATTCGGTGTGAATACATCAGATTTTGACGGAGCTTGGGTAAATCTGTATGCAACATATAATCCCTGTACAGGAGAAATAAAGATCCCTTATACGGTGGACACAGAAGACGGAACCTTCGGCAGAGAATACATTCCAACAGATGAGGAAAGAGATTTGTTTAGAAGGCTAATGGAGCAATCCTGCGAGAAAAGAAAGAGAATGACTTGCACAGAAGCATATATAACAGCTTATGTGGAAGAAAATCTCGGCAATATCAAGTTAGAATGTGTTGAGGAAAATGGAATGATTGTAGTAAAAAACACAAATGACAATTTCATTCTGTATTGCGAGGAAAAAGGCGGTAAACTTGAAAATCACATAGGTCATTCCATCGAACTTGCAACTTATGGCGGCATGGAATGTATTGCGATAGAATGCGCTTATTGCAATGAAATTTTATATGATACAGCATCTGAAGAATTACAATTTACAGATAATCGGCAAGACGGAATGACTATGCAATAGGAGGTGTTTTCTATGGCGGTAAGTCCGACTCTAATAAAAGCAGCAATAACACTCGCAACGGATAAAAAGACCTGGGTAGTTGTCGGTTCTGTGATATTTGGTATCATCTTTATGGTAGTCGGGATAGTGGCAGCATTTTTAAATATCTTTTCTTTTGACGATACAGGCTCAACAACTGCGTCAACAGACTATGTGCGATTCGTAGATGACATAAAATATGCCTATGAAAAGCTTGATGCACAAATTGATAGTAAATATCCCGACCTTGACCGAGATCAGATACATGCAGTTTTTTATACTATGTATTTCGGAGAGGAAAAGATTATGGCGGCAGACTTCTATGATGGTTTTGTAGAATGTTTTATTACAAGATCAACCGATAGCGAAGGAAACGAGGTGCTGAGCCAATGCTCGTTAAATACAGCACTTCAAAGACTGGCAAATTACACCGGAAAGATGACAGATAATATAACTCAAAGTCAGGTAGATGAACTTGTGTCGGTACTTCGGTACGGAATGGCAAGTTCAGGTGATGACGGAGTTGTATATTCAGGTCCAAGACCTGAGGCATATTCGGATGCAGTCTTTGCACAGCTTATGAACGAAGCTGAAAAATACATAGGATTTCCTTATGTATGGGGCGGTTCTTCTCCGTCTACATCGTTTGACTGTTCCGGTTTTGTTTGCTGGGCATACACACATTCAGGAGTATATAACCTGCCAAGAACAACTGCACAGGGAATATATAATCAATGCGCACCAATCTCAAGGTCAGAAGCCAAGCCCGGAGACTTGGTATTTTTTACAAGAACATATGTGTCAAGCACACCTGTAACACATATCGGAATATATGTAGGTGGCGGCTTGATGCTTCATTGCGGTGATCCAATCAAATATGCATCTATTGATACAAATTATTGGACAAGTAAATTATATGGCTTTGGAAGACTTCCTCTTTC
>JAZSHP010000164.1:0-34016 GCA_045533355.1 Candidatus Fimenecus sp. | reverse complement strand
GAGCTTTCTTCTTTCGCAGTTCAATGGTTCAAAAACATTCGTAGTCAGGGATTCCATTTAGCAATGGAAAGACTTGAATATGCAGATGCAGACATTGAGGTTTCGTATAATGAAAAAGGCGAAATTATAAATGTTGAAGGCGAAGAAAATGCCGTTGCATTGTATATTGAAGAAAACGCAGTTGAGTTCCCGGTTGACGAAACTGCAGAGCTTGTTGGAAAAGAACTAACGATTGATGACCGCAGATTCATTGTAGATAGTGTCAATCGTGAATTTGACACAGTAAGTCTTAAAGACATTACATTCCAAGAAGGTACGGGATTCCCAATCTTCCGCAGAGAAAACATTGAATTTGTAAAAGCAGCACTTGAACAACAAAAGAATGCTGAAAAGATTGTACCTGAATTTGAAAAGGTTCAGCCATCAAAGGTTGCAAATACTGTTGTATATCCCGAAATACCAATGGCACAAAGAACTAACTTTGTCATTGATAATGATGAACTCGGTTACGGCGGAGCTAAAGAAAAGTTCAGAAAGAATATGGAAGCTATAAGGGTTCTGAAAGAATGTGAATTTGAACACAGGCTTGCAACACCTGAAGAACAACAAATTCTCTCTGAATATGTTGGTTGGGGCGGTCTTGCGGATGCCTTTGATGAAACAAAACCGAATTGGGCGAATGAGTTTCAGGAGCTTTATGCTGCACTCTCTCCCGAAGAATATGAGCAAGCAAGAGCTTCTACACTTACTTCTCATTACACTTCTCCCGTCATAATCAAGTCAATGTATAAAGCACTTGAAAATATGGGATTTAGTCAGGGTAACATCTTGGAGCCGTCTTGCGGTATTGGTAACTTTATGGGATTAGTTCCCGAAAGTATGAAAGACAGTAAAATCTACGGTATTGAAATTGATTCTATAACGGGCAGAATCGCACAACAACTTTATCAAAGAAATTCAGTAGCTATTCAGGGGTATGAAGATACAACACTCCCGGATAGCTTTTTTGATGTAGCGATTGGTAATGTGCCTTTTGGAGATTACAAGCTTTCTGATAAGAAATACAACAAGCATAATTTCCTAATTCACGATTACTTCTTTGCTAAAACTCTTGATAAGGTTCGCCCCGGCGGTGTGGTTGCTTTCATTACCTCAAGCGGAACTATGGATAAAAGAAATTCAAAGGTTCGTCAGTATATCGCACAAAGAGCTGACCTTGTGGGTGCAATCAGGCTTCCTAACAATGCTTTTCTTAAAAACGCAGGTACGGAAGTTACGGCAGATATTCTATTCCTCCAAAAGAGAGATAGAATGACAGATATTATGCCCGATTGGGTGCATCTTGGCACTTTGGAGAATGGTATTGCTGTCAATCAGTATTTCGCTGATAACCCTGATATGATACTTGGCGAAATGCAAACTGTAAGCGGTCCTTTTGGTCCTACACCTACTTGTATGCCTTATGATGATGTTCCTCTTTCAGAGCAATTAAATGAAGCAATACAAAATATTCACGCAACAATTACTGAATATGAATTTGACGATGTTTCAAATGATGAGGAACTGACCATCCCTGCCGATCCTGATGTCAGGAACTTTAGCTTCACTTTGGTTGACGGTGATGTGTATTTTCGTGAAAACAGTATAATGCGAAAAGTCGAGCTTAACGCAACTGCACAGAATCGTATTAAAGGTATGATTGCTATTCGTGATTGTGTTCGTACTTTGATTGAATATCAAACCGAAGGCTATCCCGATTGGGAAATTCAGAAGCAACAAGAAAAGCTGAATACCATTTATGATGATTTTACAAAGAAATACGGACTTATCAATTCTCGTGGTAATTCAATGGCTTTTTCTGATGATAGCTCATACTTCCTCTTATGCTCCCTTGAGGTGCTTGACGAAAACGGAGAGCTTGAAAGAAAAGCCGATATGTTCACGAAGCGAACAATCGGCGCTAAAACCGAAGTAACAAAGGTTGATACATCTTCTGAAGCTTTGGCAGTTTCTATTGGCGAAAAAGCAAAGATTGATATGGAGCTTATGTCAAAGCTTACGGGCAAAACCGAAGAAGAACTCTATGATGACTTAAAGGGTGTAATCTTCATTAACCCCCATTATGAAGAAGGCAGTATTTATGAACCAAAATATCTTCCGGCTGATGAATACCTTTCAGGAAATGTCAGAGAAAAACTTTCTGTTGTAAAAGCACTTGCCGTACACGATGAAACATTTAATGTCAATGTTGAAGCACTTACGGCAGTACAACCTAAAGACTTAACTGCAAGTGAGATTACAGTTCGTCTTGGTTCTACTTGGATACCACAAGAAGATATACAAGAGTTCGTTTACGAGCTTCTTTCTCCCGGTTGGTATGCAAGGGATAAAATTGAAGTTAAATACTCCAATATCACGGGCGAATGGTCTATTTCAAACAAGAGCTATGACAAGGGTGTTAAAGCAACAAATACCTTTGGTACAAAGCGAATAAATGCTTACAAAATCATTGAGGAATCTCTTAACCTTAAAGATGTTCGCATTTTCGATTATGTTGAGGATGAAGAAGGCAAAAAGAAACCCGTTCTCAATAAGAAAGAAACGATGATAGCTCAACAGAAGCAAGACCTTATTAAAGCAGAATTTGATAATTGGATATGGAAAAACCCTGACAGACGAGAAAGACTTACAAGGCTCTACAATGAAAGGTTTAATTCAAACAGACCTCGTGAGTATGACGGAAGCCATATTACCTTTAACGGAATGAACCCCGAAATAGTTCTTCGTAAACATCAGGAAGATGCGGTTGCAAGAATTATGTACGGCGGTAACTCTCTGCTCGGTCATGTAGTTGGAGCCGGAAAGACTTGGACTATGGTTGCTGCAGCAATGGAAAGCAAAAGACTTGGACTTTGTAATAAGTCGCTATTTGTAGTTCCTAATCACTTAACGGAACAATGGGCATCAGAGTTCTTGCAACTTTACCCTGCGGCAAATATCCTTGTTGCAACAAAGAAAGACTTTGAAACAAAGAACCGTAAAAAGTTCTGCGGACGAATTGCTACGGGCGATTATGATGCAGTTATCATCGGACATTCACAGTTCGAAAAGATACCAATGTCATTTGAAAGACAAGTTGCTATCCTCGAAAGACAAAAGACAGAGATTATGCACGGAATAATCGAAGCTAAATCTCAAAATGCAGAACGATTTACCATTAAGCAACTTGAGAAATCAAAAAAGGCTATTGAGAATAAGCTTGCGAAACTCAATGACCAAAGCCGAAAAGATGATGTTGTTACCTTTGAAGAAATCGGTGTTGACAGAATCTTTGTTGACGAAGCTCACTACTACAAGAACCTTTACCTTTATACCAAAATGCGAAATGTCGGCGGTATAGCACAGACAGAAGCACAAAAGTCATCCGACCTATTTATGAAAACTCAGTATTTGGATGAAATCACGGGCGGTAAAGGTGTTATTTTTGCAACGGGTACTCCTGTATCAAACAGTATGGTTGAGCTTTACACAATGCAGAGATACTTGCAGTACAACACACTTCGGGAACATAACTTGCAACACTTTGATGCGTGGGCATCTACTTTCGGTGAAACAATTACTGCTATTGAACTTGCACCTGAAGGTACGGGATACAGAGCAAAGACAAGGTTTGCTAAATTCTTTAACTTGCCTGAACTTATGGCAATGTTTAAGGATGTTGCAGATATTCAAACTGCGGATATGCTTAACCTTCCTACACCTACACCGCACTATAAGACAATCGCAGTAGAGCCTACTGAAATTCAGAAAGAAATGGTTTCAGAGCTTGCAGACCGTGCAGAGAAAGTTCGTAATAAAATGGTTGATCCGTCAGTTGACAATATGCTGAAGATTACCAATGACGGACGAAAGCTTGCACTTGACCAAAGGCTTATGAACCCACTCTTGCCTGATGATGAAAGCTCTAAAGTTTCTGCGTGTGCAAAGGAAGTCTTTGATATTTGGGAACAGACTTCAGACATCAAAGGAACACAACTTGTATTCTGTGATTTATCTACTCCAAAGAATGACGGTACATTCAATGTTTATTCAGACATAAGAGATAAGCTGATAGCAAACGGTGTGCCTGAAGATGAAATTGAGTTCATTCACAATGCGGAAACAGAAGTTAAAAAGAAAGAACTTTTCTCCAAAGTTCGCAAGGGTGATGTAAGAATCTTGCTTGGCTCTACTCCAAAGATGGGAGCCGGAACGAATGTGCAAAGGCTTTTATATGCTTCCCACGATTTGGATTGTCCTTGGAGGCCCGCTGATTTGGAACAGCGTGCAGGACGAATTATCCGTCAAGGAAATACCAATCCTGATGTTCATATCAGAAGATATGTAACTAAAGATACATTCGATAGTTATATGTGGCAGCTCGTTGAAAATAAGCAGAAATTTATCGGTCAGATTATGACTTCTAAATCTCCGGTAAGAAGTGCTGAAGATATTGACGAAATGGCTCTTTCTTATGCAGAGATTAAAGCTCTCACAACGGGAAATCCGTATATCAAAGAGAAAATGGACTTGGATACACAAGTAGCTAAATTAAAGCTCATTAAATCGTCATTTATGAGCCAAAAATACGAGCTTGAGGACAAGGTAATAAAAGAATACCCCCGAACCATTGCAGACCTTACAGAGCGAATTAAAGGCTTTGAGGGCGATATTGCCATTGCAGAAAAATATCCGAAACAAGAGGATGTTTTCTATCCGATGACGATTGACGGATTACCTTATACCGATAAAGAGAAAGCCGGCACGGCACTACTTGAACGATGCAAGAAAATGACATCACCTGAACCGACACCGATTGGCGATTACAGAGGTTTTTCAATGGACTTGTCTTTTGATACAACTACAAAGGTTTTCTATGTATCACTCAAAGGACATTTAAGCCATAAGGTAGAGCTTGGTACAGATGTGTTTGGTAACTTGCAAAGACTTGATAATGCTCTTGAAGGACTTCCTAAGAGATTAGAGGTTGTAAAGGAAAATCTTGAAGAAACCAAAAAGCAGTTTGAAACTGCAAAGGTTGAATCTCAAAAAGAGTTCCCGCAAGAAGCAGAGCTTCAGGAGAAAATAAAAAGACTTGCAGAGGTTGAAGTTCTTCTTGATATGGATAAGAAAGACAAAGAAGGTGCTGACCTCGGTGAACCTGAAGAAAATGAAATTCCACAGAAAAAAGTTGTAGGATTGGAGCGATGAAAATGAGTAAAGAAACTTTAAGAGAGGTATTGTATGAGAAAGCTTCAAAAGAGCAAGATGCTTTTGTTGAATATCTCAAAACACTTCCCCCGGAACAAATCATTGATAAAGCTTATGAGAAAGTAATGCGTGATGATATTCTTATGAGCTTTGAAGATGACTACTTATCCGATAAGCAGGTCGCAGAACTTATAAAGCTCGACTATCCGTTGTCTGCTTGTTATGACGAATGGATGGATACTGATGTATCTCACATGGAAATGTTAAGAGATACCATTGACAGTTATGCAAAAAGACTTGTCGAAGAAAACGAAGAACAGAAGAAAAAAAAGAAACACGAGCCTGAAAGATAGTGTATTTAATAATAAGCCTACTGCCTTAAAACAGTAGGCTTATGTTTTTGATGGAATGAACAAAAGTCATATTATGTCGAAAACTTTTTTGAAAAAATTTTTACAAACCACCCGAATAATGGGGGGTTATACCTTTACAATGCAAATCAGAAGAAGGTGAAACTCAAGAGAAATATAATGCGGAAGCATTTGTTTTAGCAAGTACGGAAATTTGCCGTCAAATTTCCCCTTGTTAGTGGCTACGCCCCTAATACCCCGATGCTTGCTGCATCAAAAATGAGGTGAAAAGTAATGAATAAAGTTATAAAGCAAACTATCCGTCTTACAGAAAAACAACATTCACATCTTAAAATTCAGGCACAAAAAAGCGGATTGAAAATGGAACCTTATGTCAGAAAACTCATAATGGGTTTTGAGGTAAAAGCAAGACCACCTAATGAGTATGCTCAACTTATAAAAGAAGTCAATGCAATCGGTAACAACATAAATCAGATTGCTCATATTGCAAATGCAACCGGAACAATCTCTCAAACCGAAATTGACATTGTTAAGAAAAACCAAAATGACATTATGAGATTGGTGAAGGGGTTGAGATGAAATGGCTATTACAAAAATATGGTCTATAAAGTCAAGACTTGATACAAGCCTTAACTACATCGCAAATCCTGAAAAAACAACTCTGAAACCAAATATAGATGCACGGGAAGGTGTTATTAAGTACATCAAAAACGAGGACAAGACCGAACGATGCAAATATGTTCAGGCATATCATTGTTCGGATGACGCTCCCTTTAACGATATGCTACAAACTCAAAAAGATTGGTGCAGAAACGAAAGGAAAAACGGTGTGCTTGCATATCACATAGTTCAATCCTTTAAGGACTTTGAAACAACTCCGGAAGTTGCACACGAATGTGGAAAAGAACTCTGCGAGAGATTGTTTGGAAAATTTGAATGTATTATTGCAACACATCTTGACCATGACCACCTGCATAATCACATCATAATAAACTCTACATCGTTTTTGGATGGCTCAATGTATAAGAATAACTTCAAAGATTACTTCGTTGACATACGAGGAATATCTGATGCTATATGCAGAGAGCATTGTTTATCAGTTATCGAAAATCCAAAACACAGAGGTATGCACTATGGTGAATGGTTAGCACTTAAAGAAGGCAGACCAACAATAAGAGGTCAGGTTCGTATTGATTTAGATGAAATTATCAAAGCTTCCTACACAATGAAAGAGTTTTGGAAGTTGCTTGAGGAACGAGGGTTCGTTATTTGCAGACGCAGACCAAAATACGAATACACATCATTCATACCGCCTTATGGAACTAAACAAATAAGACTTGATAAGCTCGGACCGGAATATACCGAAGAAGCAATCCTTGAAAGAATCATAACAGCAAGAAATAAAATCAGGACTGCATCACCTACGGAGCTTCCGAAACGGAAGGTTTATAAATACAAAGGTGATTTGAAAAATATGAAGTCTGTAAAACTCAAAGGATTTAAGGCTCTGTATTTTCACTATATGTATTTCTTCAAAATCATTCCAAGAAAGTCAACTCCGCAGAGAGTGTCATTCTTTATGCGTGATGAACTTATAAAATTCGAGCGTTATCAAAAGCAGTTTAAGTTCCTATATAAAAACAACATAGAAACAGGAACACAGTTATCAGACTTTCAGAAATCTAAGGAGCGTGAGATTGATGACTTAGTTGCAGAAAGAAAAACGCTTTATTCATCCCGAACCGAAGAAAACGAGGACGAGATTAAGGATAAGGCTGAAAAAATCAATACAAAGCTTCGTGCTATTCGTATGGATGTGAAAATGTGTAAAGCAATAGCAGTTGATTCATACAAAATTTCACGGAAATATGAGCAAGCAAAAGCTTTAATTAAACAAGCAGAAATGGAGGCGAAAGCTAATGAACACAAGCGGCGAGGTCGCTGATTTAATGGTCAAAGAAGGCTTGATGATTACCGAAGAAGTTGTAAAGCTTACCGGACTTGGAGCAAAAAATCTTGCAGCTATCGTAATTGCCCTTTTGAAAGAAGATAACAAACTTCAGGGCAAAACCAACCTCAAGAAATTGCTTAAATCTGATAAACCTCTTTGTATTATGCAAATCAAAGAAAGCGACATTGGAAAATTCAATTCGGAAGCAAAGAAATACGGTGTTTTGTTTACGGCAGTAAACGATAAGTCAAATGATTCAGGGTTGTGCGATATTATCGCAAAGCAGGATGATGTGACAAAGCTTAACTACATTATGGAAAAGCTTGGGTATTCTGCAGTTGAACCTGAAATTGAACCTGAACCGGAGCCTGAAAAGAAAGAGCCTGAAAATGATAAGGATGAAAAGGCTCCCGAACAGACAAATGAGGACAAATCAAAAAACGCAGTTCCCCGTGCGAAGGAGAAGAAAAAAGAAAATCAGCAAGAGAAAGAATCTACGAAGCACGGGGATACAGACAAAACGGAAAACCGTACTAATGGAAAACCTTCCGTAAAGCAAAAGGTTGAGGACATTAAGGCGGAACAAAACAAGCAGAAAGCTGAAAAGGCTCCTGAAAAGCAAAAGAACAACGAACATACTCAACCGAGCAAGAAAAAGAAGAAAAAGAATCGTAAGAAAGGCAAAGGCAGATGATATGATTGTTAAATCTCGATATAGAGAGCCGCCGTAGAAAGCGGTAAATTCTCTAAAAAACAAATTGGACAAAATTTTTTATATGGAGGTATTAAATAATGAGTAGAAAAGGAAATTTTAAGTCTATCTTATCAATTATTTTAACTATTTGTATGATGGCTTCGCTTGTGCCGAATGTGTTTGCAGCACAGAGCAACGAATACACCGATCCGGCGGAAGTTTGGTTATCGTCAAATAACCGAACCAACGAGCTTGATGTCAATGCGACAACTACTTATGAAACACAGTATTGTTGCGTGTGTGATAAGACTACAAATGTTTTAACATACAGAGTTCCCGAATATACCCGTTCAGGTGAAACGGCACTCAATCGTGATGTTCAGTATTCAGACGGAACAAAGATTGATGGCGAAGGACGAGGAAATCTTGACGATGGTACACCGGGCGTTGATGCGTATTACACCGGGTATCATTGGACAAAGGCGGTGTGTCAGACTTGCGGAACAATAAATCCCGGTAGCGGTTATTTGCACTATGGTTTTAACAACAATGTATATGGGTTGTATCCTTGTGATAATAACTTCTATCTTCAGTTCGACAATACAACTCACGAGCATTATGATGAAGATTACCACCTGACAACACTCAAGCGTGGCGAATACTGCAAGTTCTGTAAAGGAACATACGCAAGAGCTACAAGAGGTCTTGAGGAACATAATTTTTCAGAACAGGTTGACGGACAGATTGGTAATAACAGATTCTACATTGCTGAAAAGTGTGATGATTGCGGATATGAAACAAGCGAATATGTAACTGCAAAATCTGTTATCACTTCTTACTACGGCATTGAAGATGGCGATGCACATACTTTAACTGTAAATGACCTTTCAGACAGAGGTGTTAAAACTTCTATCCGTTACGGAACATCTGCTGACAGTTGCACAAAGACTTCTGCTCCTAACTATACTCAGGCAGGATATTATACAGTTTATTATGAAATTGATTATTCCTATGCCGGAGAGGTTATGACAGAAAACGGTGTGTCTTACATTCACCTTGTAGCCGATGATGAAGAAGAAAATAATTCAAACGGAACTATTATTGTTCTTCCACCTCAGACGCACGAGCACGAGTTCCACTATCTTGAAACAGTAAAACCGAGCTGTGAAGAACTTGGTTACGAGAGATTCCAATGTAACGGATGCGGTGAGCTTGATAAGAGAAATTACACACCTGCTCTCGGTCACGATTATGATGACATTGTAATCAGAGAAGCAACTTGCAAGCAAGGCGGTCTTGTATTAACCCTTTGTGCCGATTGCGGTGACTTCTATCAGACAACAACTCAGGCGGGCGAACACAAGTATAAGTCAGTAAATCATAACGCAACTTGCCGTAATGTAGGTTATACGGAATATACTTGTGAAGTGTGCGGAGATAACTACATCAATAATATTCAGCCGCTTATCTCTCATTCCTACGAGAGAGTAACAAAAGAACCTACTTGCACAGATAAAGGCTACACAACATCAACTTGTACTATGTGCGGTCTTAACACCGTATCTGATTACACAGAGCCTTTAGGACACGATTGGGATGAAGGACATACAGTAACAAGCTCAACTTGTGATGCTGAAGGTGTCATCGAATATCATTGCTTAAATGAATGTGGCGAAAAGATGATTATGGCAACAGATGCTAACGGTCATACACCCGGAGCTGAAGCAACTTGCACAGAACCTCAGATTTGTGAAGTTTGTGAAACTGTTCTTGTGCTTCCTCTCGGACACGATTACGATTCTGATGTAACAGATGCTACTTGCACGGCTATGGGATACACTACTTACACTTGTGTAATTTGTGACGATAGCTATGTATCCGATTACACCGATAAAATCGACCACGATTATGACGAGGTTGTAACTGAGCCTACCTGCACAGAGCACGGCTATACAACTTACACTTGCGTTGATTGCGATGATAGCTATGTGAGCGATTATGTAGATGCTATTCCTCATAACCATAAAGGCATTGTTACAGAACCTACTTGTACTTCAATGGGATTCACTACATACACTTGTGCCGATTGCGGTGACAGTTATGTTGGCGATTATGTTGATATGACAGAACACAATTACAACAAGGAAACAGTTGAACCTACTTGCACAGAACACGGTTATGCAGTTTATACTTGCCCTGATTGCGGAAAGTCATATATCAGCGATTACAAAGAAAGCATTGAGCATACATATACCGAAACTGTAATTGCTCCGACTTGTACTGAAATGGGTTATACCATTTTCAAATGTAATGACTGTGATGACGAGTACAAAGGCAACTACACAGACAAGATTCCTCACGATTACGAAAAGACAGTAACAGAACCTACCTGCACAGAGTTCGGTTTTACAACTTACTCTTGTAAAAACTGCGATGCGGAATATGTTGCAGATTACACAGATAAATTGGCTCACGAATACGAAGCGGTAGTAACCGATGCAACTTGTCTGACTATGGGATATACCACATACACTTGTGAATGTGGTGAAACCTATAAGGCAGATTATAAAGAGCCTTTAGGACATACACCTTCCGAATGGATTGTAGATGTTCCGGCAACTATCGAAGCTGCAGGCTCAAAGCATATTGAATGTACTGTCTGTGGTGAAACATTGCAGAGTGCAGACCTTCCTCAGTTAATTGACAAGGACAATTCTGATGAAGACGGTAAAGCAGAAGTTGGCGATTACTCAATCATCCTTACAGATGAAAACGGCAAGCCTATTTTCAATTCAGAGCTTACTATTGATGTAAATGACAATGTTTCTATTAAGCTTACAAACGGCAGACTTCTTGACTTTGCAAAGCCTACAACAATTACTGCTTTCTACACAGAAAGTCAGCAGCCTAAAGAAAACCTCAAGATTTACATTGAAGATGTAAACGGAAATAAGGCTATCGGCTTTACAAATGCAGACGGTCAGCTTATCGTTCCAAACAATAAGACAAACACCAACGATGATAACGGCACAATCGGTAAAGAAGATGGCGAAACAAAAGAAACTTTCGTAATCACAGTAACCGATAAGGCAAATGTTATTATTCCGAACTGCGAAATCTACATTGGCGAAAGCAATAATGTAGTTGTGGATCTTCCTGAAGGTATTAAACCTACAAGAGAAGAACCCGTTATCGTAACTATCACAGACCACAACGGCGAAGCTCAGGCTGATGTAACTGTAATTGCTCTCGGTGATGCTGACTTTATCGAAAAAGGTAAAACCGACATTTACGGCAAAATCACACTTCCTACTTCTGCTGACGGATATACCGATGAAGAAGGTCATGTAAATGTTAATGAGCTTAATGTTCTCGTAAATGATGAACTCGGTGCTATCGCAGATGCTTATGTTAAATATAATGACGATAACACAATCACAGTAACACTTCCTGAAGAAAAGACAATCACTTATGCAAACCGTATTACTGTAACAGTAACCGATTCTATCGGCGGTGCGGTAAAAGATAAGTCTGTGACAGTTCTTGATGTAACAGAAAAAAGCTATACTGCTCTTACAGATGAAAACGGCAAGGTTGTAGTTCCTCCGGTAAATACCGATATGACAGATGCCGAAGGTAAAGGCATTGTTAATGGCTACAATGTGGTTATCTATGACGAAACAAAGCCTATCGAAAACGCATATATCGAAATGGTTGAAGGAAAGCTCAATGTAGTTCTTCCTGAAGGTGTTGTTTTCGATTACCACAACAGAATTACTGCTGAAATCAAAGATGCAGACGGTAATCCCGTTAAGGATATTCAGGTAAACTTTACGGATGGCAATAAAAATGTTGAAACTGTTGTTTCTGATGAAAACGGAAAGGCTATCGTTCCTCCGGTTCACAAAGATATGACAGATGTAAACGGCGAAGCAACTGTAAATGGCTACAAGGTAGTTCTTGCAGACGAAAAAGCTCCTATTGCAAATGCTTATATCGAAATCGTTGATAGTAAAATCAATGTGAAGCTCCCTGAAGGTGTTGTGTTTGATTACACCAACAGAATTACTGCAACAGTAACCGACAAGGAAGATAAACCCGTTAAGGATATGAGTGTTACATTTACCGATTCTGAAGATAAGAGCGAAAGCAATCTTACTGATGAAAACGGCAAAGCAAGTGTACCTCCCGTATATATGGACTACACAGATGTAAACGGATATTCAGAAGTTGACGGATATATCGTAACTGTTGTTAATGAAAAAGGTGCAATCGAAAAAGCACTTGTTACACACAATGCAGAGGTTAAGAACGAAGATGAAACAGTAAAAACCGCTGAAAACATTACAGTTCTTCTTCCTGCAGGTAATGTATTCGATTATGAAAACAGAATCACAGTAACAGTTCAGAACAAGGCAGACAAAACATCTGTTAAGGATTTGAATGTTATTATTACCGAAGCTCCTATCAAGGCTGAAGATGCAACTGAAGAACCCGTTGCAAAGACTTTAACTGATAAGACAGATGCTAACGGCAAGGCAGTATTCCCTCCGCTTAACGAAGATGTAACCGACAACGAAGGTAACTCCGGTGTTGAAGAAACAAAACCGGGCGAAGGCGAAAATGCTGACGATGTAAAAACTGCTTACAAAGTTCTTGTAGCAGACACTAAAGGTATTATCGGAAACGCATTGGTTGAAATCAAAGACGGAAAAGTAACTGTTACACTTCCTGAAACTCATACTCTTACTACTTCAAATCAGACTACTGTAACCGTAACTGATAACGAAGATAAAGCAGTTAAGGGTGTATCTGTAACTATCAAAGATAAGACCACATCAAAAGCAGGCACAACAGATGCAAACGGCAAAGTAACACTTCCCGTTAAGTCATCCGGTGGTGGCGGTGGCGGTTCTTATTCCGGCGGTGGAGGTGGCGGAGGCTCTTATGTTTCTACTACTGTAACTATCGTAGATAAAGACGGAAAGACCGTATCTGTTACAAAGTCTGTAACAAGCACAAAAGCAACTCTTACACTTCCTACGGGCAAGAACCTCTTGGAAGATGATAACTACTACACAATCACAGTAAAAGCAAGCTCTAAAGCAAAAGCAAATTACCCCGTTGTACTTAAAGATAAGAACGGCAACGAAGTAACCGGAACAACTGATGAAAATGGTATTATCATTCTTCCGGGCGAAGAACACAAAGCTTATATCTTCGGTTATAACGATGGCTCATTCAGACCTGACAACGATATGACAAGAAGTGAAGCTGCAGCAATCTTCGCAAGACTTATTGCAGAAGAAAAAGGCGAAACTGTTTCCGGCAAGGCTACATTCTCTGATGTTAAATCAAATGATTGGTGCTACAAGTACATCGGTTATCTTGAAAAGTATGACATCATTAAAGGCTATTCAGACGGAACATTCAGACCTGATGATGCAGTAACAAGAGCTGAATTTGTTACAATGGCAGTTCGCTACTATGACCTCTTTAACGATGTTAAAAAGAGCGATTACACAGTAAACTACAAAGACCTTACAAAGAGTTATTGGGCATACTCTGATATTGCTTATGCAAAACACATTGGTTGGCTCAACGGTTATGCAGACGGAACCTTTAAGGGCGATAACAACATCACAAGAGCTGAAGTTGTTACAGTAACAAATCACGCAACTAACAGAACTCCTGATGAAGATTATATCAACAAGAATGTGTCAACTCTCAATAAGTTCACAGACCTCAAGAATAATTCTCATTGGGCATACTACGACATTATGGAAGCTGCAAACACTCACCTCGGCGTAGCAAACAAAGATGCTGAAAATTGGGTAAAATAATAGCTTTCACAAAGGGGCAATTTTCAAAGGTTGCCCCTTTGAATTTGTCAAAAAATTTTTTCTCCCAAAATTTTTTGTGTTTGTTGAAAAATGTCGATATAATGAAATCAGGAAACCAAACAAACCAATTCTTTTTAAGGAGGAACTTTTATGACAAAGAAATTTTTATGTTTAGTAATGGCGGTTATGATGCTTGCAGGAACAACGGCGTTTGCTTGCGACACAACAGAGGATTTACCAATCGGATATTACAACATTGTATATGCAAACAGATACTTATTCTTTGCAACAGACGGTGGCTCGACTTTCAGACCTCTTGAACTCCCTCGTGGAACAAAGGTAAACCTTAATGATTACATCCCGACAAAAGAAGGTTATGAATTTGAAGGTTGGTACACTACACCGAGAGAGCAGGTCGAAAGGCTGACCGAAATCACACTTGATGAAAATTCAGTTGTGTGGGCAAAGTGGAAAATCAAAGACGGTTTATCCGAGCAACAGATTGACTCAGGTATTGTTGCAAGAGAGGTTATCGGAAATCATGTAGTATTATTGACCGCTAATGGCAAAACTTTAATTGCACCCGTCACAGACCTTTGGGTGCAGCAAAACGCAAGGCTTGAAGCCATGATGAAGCTTTACAATCAGAAATTTAATAAACAATAAAACGGATTGAGGGTGATTTGAAAAAATCGCCCTCTTTTCAATTTAAGGAGGTGGTTATCTTGAAATTCAAGTATATTCGTGGTGACACAAGTTGAACAACAGACAGAATGAAACCAAAACTCTTATAATTGTGTTTATATGTCTTTCTCCCGTAGTGATATGGCTTGCTTTACTATTCGCCGGATGCTATCAGGAAGGAAACAAACTATTTGAACTTTTGGAGAGAATAACAATAGCACTTGAAAATCCAATGAAGATAACTTTTAATGAGTATAGTCTAAAGACCGTACTCATTTTTTTGTTCTTCTATGCTATGGGTGTAGGTGTTTACTTTTCTTCAAGAGAAAACCGCAGACCGGGCGAAGAACACGGCTCTGCAAAATGGGGTGTTGTATCTCAGATTGTTAAAAGGTATGCTGACCACAAAGAAAGGTTTAATAACCTTCTTTTCTCACAGACAATGCGAATCGGTCTGAATGCCAAAAAACACAGACGAAATCTAAATGTTTTAGTTGTGGGTGGTTCAGGTGCAGGTAAGACACGATTCTATGCAAAACCAAACATAATGCAATGCAACACTTCTTTTATTATCGCAGATCCAAAAGGCGAAATGCTTCGCTCTGTTGCTCCGCTTTTGTTGGAAAAAGGTTATGATGTAAAGGTATTTAATCTGATAACTCCCTCTAATTCTGACGGATACAATCCATTTACTTATATCCGTACAGATGAAGATGTTATAAAACTCATAACAAACCTTATACAGAATACCACTCCGAAGAACGCACAACAGAACGATCCCTTTTGGGAAAAATCAGAAATTGCACTCGATACTGCTTTAATGCTTTATCTCTTGCACGAAGCTCCGCCTGAAGAACAGAATTTTGAAATGCTTATGTTCTTAATCGAAAATGCAGCAGCTATGGAAGATGATGACGAATATCAATCTCCCGTTGATTTATTGTTTCAGGGTTTGGAAGATGAAAACCCGGAACATATCGCACTCAAGCAATATAAGATATTCAAGCAAGCAAGCGGTAAAACTGCAAAATCAATCCTGATTTCTGCGGCAGTAAGACTTGCTGCTTTCAATCTCCCTGAAATTGCAAGAATGACATCTTATGATAATCTTGACCTCGGCAGTATGGGAGAAAAGAAAAAAGCAATCTTCTGTGTTATTCCCGACAATGACAACTCATTTAACTATCTTGTTGGTATGCTTTACACACAAGCTTTTCAGGAGCTATATTACAGAGCAGACCACAAACACGGCGGAGAACTGCCAATCCCGGTTCACTTCGTAATGGATGAGTTCGCCAATGTTGCCCTTCCTGATAACTTTGAAAGATTGCTTGCAACAATGCGTTCAAGACGAATTTCTGTAAGTATAATCATTCAGAATATGGCACAGTTAAAGGCATTGTTTAAGGACAGTTGGGAGAGCTTGGTCGGTAACTGCGATACAATGCTTTATCTCGGCGGTAATGAGCAATCCACTCACGAATACATTTCAAAAATGCTCGGTAAAGAAACCATTGACACAAGAACAAGAGGAATTACAAGAGGTTCACACGGCGGTAGTAATACCAATTATCAAAATGCCGGACGAGAACTTCTGACACTTGACGAAGTGCGCTTACTTGATAACAGTAACGCACTTATTTTTATTCGTGGCGAAAAGCCGATTATGGATAAGAAGTTCGATATTCTTTCGCATCCAAACATCAAATTAACTGCTGATGGCGGTGCAGTTCCTTATACCCATAATAAGCAAGGCAAATATTTCAGAAAAAATATGGCTAATAAGTTTACTGCTCCTGATGATGTGGTAATTGATGAAAAGCTTATTCAAAGCTCCGGTATATCCTTTGTAGATTTACCCGTAGAGCCTGAAACGGAAGAAACCGAACAACCAAAGGAAAAACAATCACTCATTAAGAAAATCAAATCTAAATTATGGAGGTAACTTTGTTATGAAAAAGAACAACAACATTGAAAAGGCTACTAAGATTTTGAAGAAGTCAAAAATGGTGCTTATGATTATGGCGGTGGTAATGTGTCTTATGACAAATACCGTGTTTGCCGCAAGTCCGCTTGATACAATCAATGGCTTGTCTGACTTTATTTTCTCTGCAATCAAAGCAATCGGTCTTATTTTGCTCGGCTTCGGTATTGTGCAGATTGGTCTATCCCTTAAATCTCACGATGCTTCGCAGAGAGCCAATGGTTTTCTTACATTCTTCGGCGGTGTAATTATCGCATTTGCAAAAGATATACTTGATATGATTATGTAATAGGTTCTGCTATACTGCCGCCCTTACGGGGTGGCAGTATCCTATAAGGAGGTGAATACTTTTGAGCGATAATTGGATTGTTGCCAACTTGGAAAATGCGTTTGCTACTTGGAACGATAAAATGGCTGAAATATGGACTTTGGTAACAACCTCACCTGAACACTTTAAGGGTGGAACAGTTTGGTCGGTTGTTCAAGGCATTAACGGAGGACTTCAAGCTATCGGTCTTGGCTTGCTTGTTCTCTTTTTTGCTATGTCTATATTCAAAAGTACGGCATCCTTCCGTGATTTTCAAAGACCGGAATATGCACTCAGGCACTTTATCCGTTTTGTAGCGGCCAAAGTTGCCATTACCTATGCAATGGATTTAATGGTAGCTTTATATACTATCTGCGGTGGTGTTGTTTCTCAGATAGCAGGTTCTTTAGGTGGTGTTGGAAGTGCATCTGTGTCACTACCGGCAGCTATTGAAACTGCGGTAGAAGATGCAGGCTTTTGGGCAAGTATTCCTCTGTGGCTTGTTACAATCTTGGGAAGTCTTTTCATAACCATAATGTCATTCATTATGATAATGTCGGTTTACGGAAGATTTTTCAGACTATATATGTACACGGCGCTTGCTCCCGTACCACTTGCAACATTCGCCGGAGAAACAACGGCAGAAATGGGAAAACACTTTGTAAAATCTTATGTGGGTGTATGTTTGGAAGGTGCAGTAATTGTGCTTGCTTGTATAATATTTTCTGCCTTTTCAAGTTCAAGTACGCCAACACTTGATACGAGCATAACTACTGTAACGATGATATGGAAATATATCGGAGAAGTAATTTTCAATATGCTTGTATTGGTCGGACTTATTAAGGGTTCAGACAGAATTATTAAAGAAATGCTTGGAACATAAGGAGGATAAAATCTATGTTTAACAATGTAATTAAAAGTAATGAATTTGATACGGTAATAAAGCTTCAGGAGAATATTGAAATGCTTGAAAGCAGACTTGCCTATATGCAGTCGGTAAATGATTATTACAAAGAAAACAATACAACTCTTGGTCATCCCGAAGTGCCGAATGAAACGGCTATGGAGCTTGATAAAAGAGTTAAAGACGGTCAGGCTACACCATATCCCGGTCAGTTCTTTACGGAAAACCGCAAGGAGATCGACAGATTAAAAGCAGTTATTGAAAGAATACAGACAAAACCTGAAACTGTTTTTAAGAGTTGGGAATTTAACGGTGGCGAAGCGGTAGTCAACCTTGCAAATAACAGACTTCAGCTCAACTTCCCTGAAAAGCCAACGGACGAACAGATTGAAGTTCTCAAGAAGAACGGATTTAAGTGGGCACCGACTCATAAATCTTGGCAAAGACCTCTTACACATCAAACAATGTCGGTATGCGACAAGATTGATTTTATTAAGCCAAAGGACGGTAGAAAGCCTACGGATATTCAGCCGAAAGCTCCGCAAAAAAACGAGCCTGAAAGATAAGGAGGTAACGAACTTTGGAAATTCGTATAAACAAAGAAATTAAAGATTACCACGAAAGTCTGTTTATGGGACTTTCAATGCGACAGTTTATGTGCTCTCTCGGAGCAGTAGGAGCAGCAGTTGGTATCTATTTTGGACTCAAAGGTGTTTTAGATAAGGAAACCGTGTCTTGGCTTTGTATTGTATGTGCGGCACCTCTTGCTGCAGCAGGGTTCTTCAACTACAATGGAATGAACTTTGAACAGTTTGTAGTGGCATATATTTATAGCGAATTTCTCTGTTCGGGAGTTCGCACATATCAATCTGAAAACTATATTTATGAAGCTTACAAGGAGGTATTAAAAGATGTTTCTGTTCGGAAAGAAAAAACCAAAAAAGGAAAAAAGAAGAATCCCGAAAACAGTTCAGCAATCAATACCGATTGACAGATTGTATAAGGACGGAATCTTCAAATGCGGACACACTTACTCTAAAACATGGAGATTTTCTGATATAAATTATGCCGTAGCTTCGGATGATGACCAACTCTCTATGTTTCTTGCTCATTCTGCACTTATTAACGGTCTGCCTACTGATGCAATGGCAAAGATAAGTGTGTTTAATAGACAGTTAAGTAAAGAGGTTTTATCAAACCTTGTAACACCTAATGATGAAGAAAATTGTAGTGTGTATGCAAACGAGCTTGCTGAGATTTTCAGCGATAAAATGGCAGACAGTAACAACATAGTTCACGATAAGTTTATTACTATATCTTCCGAGAAAAAGAATGTCGAAGAATCAAGAACATTTTTTACCCGTGTTGGTAATGACTTGACTGCGGACTATGCAAAATTATCTTCTAAAACTACGGAGCTTGGATATAAAGAAAGGCTTCGTATTTTTTATGATTTCTTTCGTAACGGTGATGCGGGCGAATTTGAGTTTGATATGAAGAAAGCTATTGCTAAAGGCAAGCATTTCAAAGATAAGATTTGCCCGGACAGTATCGAGTTCAAAAGCGACCATATCCGTATGGGAGAAAAGTTTGCAAGAGTTATATTCTTAAAAGAATATCCGTCATTTTTGAAAGACAGTATGCTTTCAGAACTGACGGATTTTTCACGCAGTATGATGTTGTCTGTTGACATTCAGCCAATCGCAACAGATGATGCAGTTAAGCAGGTTCAGAAAAAGCTCCTTGCTATTGAAACTGACATCACAAAATGGCAACAAAAACAAAACATGAATAACAACTTTTCTGCAAACATTCCGTATGAAATGGAACAGATGCGAAAAGAAATCAAAGAGTTCTTAGATGACTTAACTACTCGTGACCAAAGAATGATGTTTGTAACCGTCACTCTCGTTCATGTGGCAGATTCTCTTGATGAACTTAATAACGATACGGAAACACTTCTCTCCATCGGCAGAAAGCACCTTTGTAATTTTGCAATTCTCAGGTATCAGCAAGAGGATGGGTTTAATACAGTTCTCCCGTATGGACTTATGAAGATTAAGGCGGTCAGAACTCTTACAACCGAAAGCACGGCTGTGTTGATGCCGTACAAGACACAAGAGATTATTGATCCGGGCGGTTTATATTATGGTATCAATGCAATATCACATAACCTGCTTATGTGTAACCGAAAGTTGCTCCTTAATGGTAACGGGTTTGTGCTCGGTGTGTCAGGCTCAGGTAAATCATTTGCATCAAAGCTTGAAATTGCATTAGTAAAAATATTCACTAAAGACGATATTATCGTAATTGATCCTGAGCGTGAGTATGCTCCGCTTATAAAGAACTTGGGCGGTGAAAATATCAAGCTCTCTGTATCATCATCTAACCATATTAACGCAATGGCAATCAATAAAGATGTGGATGATGAAAACCCGGTATCAATGAAATCAGAGCTTCTTATTTCTATCTTTGACGAACTGTTAAAGAGTGGCTCATCCCGTATGGGTGGCGGTGTAGGTGCTAAAGATAAGTCAATTATAGACCGTTGTTGTATCAGAGTATATGCCGACTATATGAACGGGAGAACGGACAAAGAGCCTACACTTATGCAGCTCCGTGACGAACTCTTAAATCAGCCTGAAGCTGAAGCTCACGACCTTGCTCTCTGTCTTGAAATGTTTACAACGGGTAGCCTAAATGCCTTTGCACATCAGAGTAATGTTGATGTCAATAAGCGAATTATAAGCTATGACATATTGGAGCTTGGCGAACAGATGAAATCAATCGGTCTTTTGATTATGGTCGATAACATTATGAACCGTGTAATTGAAAACAGAAAGAAAGGCAAATATACAAGAGTTTACATTGATGAAGCTCACTTGTTCTTTAAGAATCAGTATAGTGCTGACTTCTTGTTGAAGGCTTGGAAGCGTTTCCGAAAATATGGCGGTCTGCTTACAGGTATCACACAGAATATATCCGATTGTCTGCTTAATGAAACTGCAAGAGGTATGCTATCCAATAGCGAATTTCTGCTGATGCTCAATCAATCGCCTTCAGACAGAAAGGACCTCTCGGAACTGTTAAACATTTCTGATACACAAATGAGTTATATTACAAATGCAGGAGCCGGCAGAGGTTTAATTAAAGTCGGTGGCTCTATCGTACCATTTGTAAATGACTTCCCAACAGATACGGAACTCTATAAGCTGATGAGTACCAAACCGGGAGAAGGTTAATTTATCAAACAATATCAATGGGCAGAGTGCAAAAACTCTGCCCTTAATTTATGGAGGTCAATATGAGAAACAAAGAAACCGAAAAACTTTTTAATCTTGCATATACGGATGCGATGACTGGTGTATATAACCGTGCTGCTTACGAAGAAAGAATTGCAAAGCTCCGTAAAAGAAATGCAAGACTTGATAACATTATGATTGTGATTGCCAAAATTGATAGTCTTAAAAAAATCAAAGAAACCTTTGGTAATCGTATGGGTGATGATGCTATCAAAACTTTAGCAAGTTGCCTGACAAGAACGGTAGGAACTAAAGCTGATGTTTGCAGAGTTGATGAAAACGAATTTATCTGCATTGCAGAAAGGGATATTCTCTCTTATGTTTCCGAATTGAGAGATTTGGTAAGCTTTGAAAACAGAGAGAAAATCTATCCGTTTTCGGTATCTCTCGGCTATGCACTTTTCAATCCTAAAAAGCAGAAAACCATTGACGATTTAATTTTCTATTCTGATAAGAAAATGAATGATATAAAAAACAGAAAGGCGGACAAATAATATGCAATTAAAAATTGAAATGTATGATGTAAAAGACGAAATGATTTTTGACACAGAGGAAATATTTGCACATGAAATAATTCAGGAGGTTGACGGTTATTATTGTGTTCCCGTAGTATTCGAAATTTTAGATGAAGATGAGAATGAAGTAGCAACGATTACGGCATATTTTCTTGATGAAAGAAGAATTGCCGACAACGGCTTAGAAATTTCAACTGTTGCTGATATGTTCAGTCAGGATTTGTATAACGCAGTAAACACTCTCAAAAAATCCGAAAATTACAGCGATATATGTTCAGAAGCATACACTTGTTACATTGAAACTTTGTATGTTTATCCGATGTTTAGAGGACTTGGAATTGGTAAATATCTATGGGAAAACATTGCAGATATTTTTGAATATTTCACGAACAGAAATATTCACGCAATGGTTGTCTATCCTAAACCTCATGTACTGATTGAAGGTAGAACAAATACAATTAAAAGAGCCATTGAAGATGATGAACTGCTTCAGGTAATGAAACATTGCCTTGTTTCAAACGGCTATGAAGAAATTGAAGATTCAAATTACTTTATGAAGATTTATTTGGATGAATAATCGGAGGTGATTTGTTTTGAGTGAAAAAGACATCAAGACGAAACCTAAACAATCCCCAAAGTCAAAAGGCTCTCCTAATATGCCGAAAGTTGCGGTCAAGAGCAAAGATGCAGTAGTAAATACTGTTAAAGATGCAAAAGCCGTGATGAAGGATACACTTGTAAAGAAAGCAGTTGAATCAAAGCTCGGTACAGAACAGGGATATTCCGAACCACCAAAAGCAGACACAGAAGCTTCAGAACGAGTTGAAAGTGCTGCTTACACAACTGCCGATACAGTTTATCATAAGGGCAAGACTTTTACGCAAAACAAAGTCAAAGAACAAATACAAAAGGTTAAGACACGGGAAAATGAAACACCCGAAAATCAGGAACCCACACCGGAAGAACCTGAAACTCCTGACAAAGAACCAAAGACGGTTGAGAATGAGCCTAAAACGGATGAAAACGCCCCTAAAACGAAGGAAAACTATAATGCCAACGAACAACCTTCGGGAAATGAAAGAGCCATAGAGCAAGCCAAAAGCAAGGCTCAGGAGAAAGCAACTGTCAAGACCAAAGAGGAATATTTGAAATCTCAAAGCGAAACATCTTCTCACGGTGTTAAGACAAAGGAAAACTATATAAAACAACATACACCTGAAGATGCAACAAAAGGTGTTAAGGGTAAGGAGCCGTTAAAGGCTCCTTCTTCTTCATCTGACTCTGCTATAACACCCAAAGATGCCCGGAAAGAATATGTTTCAAAAAAGCTGAAAACAAAAGCCGAATATCAAAAAAGACAAGCTGAAGAAGGTGGTTCAGAAGCACTAAAAAATGATACACATTCCAAAGCTTCAGAACTAAATGCCCCAAAGGAAAAGTCAGCAGATGTCAAAACAGATACGGCAGTTAAAACGGATACGGCAGAAAAAAGTTCAGGTAAGTCAATGGTTAAAACAAAAGAAAGCTATATGCAATCTTTGAGAGAATCAAAACCTGAACCGATAAAATCTCCATACAACAATACTCCAAAAGCAAAGCAAACTGCAAGCTCAGTTAAGCGGAGCACGGCAAATTCAAAGAAAGCTCTGAAAACCCGTGATAATGTTGTAGGACAATCGAAATCTGTTGTTAAAAGTGGTAGCTCCTATACCACAAAAACTGCAAAGAAAAAAGCAACGAAAGCAACCAAGAAAGTTGTAAAGACTCAAAAAGAAGTAACAAAAAAAGCCGCAAAGGAAGCTGCAAAAAGAGCAAGGCAAGCAGCTATAAAAGCAGCTCAAGTTGCAAAGGCGGTTGCGATAAAAACCGCAAAAGCAGTAGCCGCTATTGGTAAGGCTATTGCAGCAGCGGTCACAAAAGCAGCAGCGGCATTTTTCGCAGCCTTTGGTTGGATAGGTGTTATAGTTGTTTTGGTAATCTTAATCGTTATAATCATTGTTGCAGCGATTGCCGGAAGTCCTTTTGGTATTTTTATCTCAGATGAAGCAGCCGATGCAGACAGTATTCCCGTTTCTTCAATCGTAAATGAGTGTAATATGGAACTCTCTGCTCGGCTAACGGAAATCGAAGATAACACCACCCATGACAGAATTGTAATGGAGGGTGAACAAGCCGATTGGAGTTTAGTTCTTTCTCTGTTTGCAGTAAAAGTTGCCGGAGTTGATGATGAAACCGTTCAGGATGTTGTAGTTATTGATGATGCAAAAAAACAAAAGCTCAAAGATGTTTTTTGGGATATGCACACAATAACAAAAAGAACTGAAACTGTAACAAGCGGAGAAACAAGTGAAATTGTTTTGTATATCACAATTACTGCAAAGACGAAAGATGAAATGATTTCAGAATATGGCTTTACACGAAAACAAAAAGAAGCTCTTGAAACTCTGCTTGAAAATGCAGATGGATTCATAGGAGCTACACAAAGTCTTGCAATCTCTGATGCAACGGCTCAAGATATTATTGATAATCTTCCTGATAGCTTATCTGCAGAAAGAAAAAATGTTGTAAAGAAAGCCTGCTCCCTTGTAGGTAAACTTACATACTTTTGGGGCGGTAAATCTTCTGCAATAGGTTGGGATTCTGAATGGGGCAAGATGAAACTTGTAACTGCTGAAGGAAGCCGTTCCACCGGATGTATGCGACCTTTCGGACTTGACTGCTCAGGTTTTGTAACCTGGGCATTTCATAATGCAGGCTTTTCAGAATCGGCGATAGGTCACGGTGCAAGCACTCAGGCATCCAAAGGAACCCGTATATCGTGGAGTTCCGCACAACCGGGAGATTTAGCAGTATATGACGATAAATCTCACATCGGTATTATCGGTGGTCGAGATAGTAGCGGTAATATACTTGTTATTCATTGCTCGTCAGGAGCTAACAATGTGGTAATTACAACGGGCGGTTTTGGTTTTGCGGTAAGACCGAACTGCTACTAAAAACAAAAATCGGAGATGTTCAAAAAAAGAACGTCTCCGATATATTTTTTTCATCAAGTACATTACTTAATTGTTATCTATGAAAATACTGCACAAATCGCCTAAAATCAAGGGCTCATAGCTTCTTTGAAGAAATAGTCTATGATAAAATAAACATAGTCATTATAGCATATAATGATGTAAAAATCAATGATTTGGAGATAATTTGTGCATAATTCTCCGTCAAATTCTTTGTCAGAAAGAGAGGTTATTTATATGGCAAGGCACGGCGAAAATATTTACAAAAGAAAAGATGGAAGATGGGAAGGTAGGTATATCAAGGGATATGATGCAAATGGAAAATCAATTTCGGGATATGTGTATGGCAAAACTTATAAGGAAGCCAAAGAAAAACTGACTTACGCAAAGGTAAATGCAAAAGAGAAAATCAAACGCATATCTTCAGATATGACAGTATCCGATTGGTTCGATAAATGGCTCGATTCTCAAAAGAGAATTAAGCGGTCATCTTATACCACCTATTCCTCGAATATCAACAAACATATCAAGAAAAAGCTTGGTAAAATCAAATTGAAAATGCTTACAGATGAGCATATACAAAACTTTATTGATGACTTATCTAAAGAACTTGCAGCTAAAAGTGTAAGTTCGGTATTTTCGATTTTAAGATTAGGTTTAACGGATGCTTATGAGAAAAAACTATCTGTTGAACTATGTAGAAAAATCAAATTACCAAAGGTAAAGAGAAAAGAAGTAAAAGTATTCACAAAAATTGAGCAAAAGACTATTGAACAGTATATAGAGCAATCAGATTTTCCTAATGATATTGGTATTCTTATTTGCTTTTATACAGGAATAAGGATTGGAGAATTGTGTGCTTTAGATCTTAATCGTGATATTGACTTAAAAAGAGGTGTTATATCAATTCAACATACGCTATACAGAGTAAAGAGTGAAAATGGCAATAAAAAAACAGAGTTGAGAATTTCTACTCCCAAAAGTGAATCGTCAATAAGAGATATACCACTTCCGAAATTTTTAATTGCAAAGCTATCTGCGATTGAGAACGGAAGTGGTTTTCTTATTCAAAAGAATGGAAAATTTATTGAACCCAATGTGTATGCCCGGAGATATAAAAAGATTTTAGAGGAATTAGACATACCATATCGTAAATTTCATGCAACAAGACACACATTTGCAACAAGAGCTTTAGAGATTGGTATGGACATAAAAACACTTTCTGAAATACTTGGACATTCTTCTCCAACGGTTACACTTAACCTTTATTCACACTCTCTGCCTGAGCATAAGAAAAAGGAAATGGATAGGCTCGGTAAACTGTATAATCCGTCAAATTAGTCCGTCATAAAATTCTAATATGTGCTTGAAATAAGAAAAAAGTATTGATTAGTCATTAAGTAATGTACTTAACGACTTTTATTTTTGCCTAAATTCGAGTATTTAATCATTTTGACGGAGAAAAACAAGGAGTTGGTTTTATTGAGTAAACGAATTACATCTTTATTGATGGTGTTAATGTTACTGTTTACCTTTTGTGGTTGTGATACAGATTATATTGCAGAGCAAAGCAATAATGATGTTCAGGTCGAGGTTTCTGATGATGCGGTAAAAGAAAAGGTCGATACCAACGCAGGAGCTGAACAAGAAAGCACCTCACAAACTTCCGGAAAACCGAGAGAAGATTTGGAGGTTGAAGTTGCACCCGGTATAACATCTAACTACGGACTTATGCGAGTTCACTTCATTGATGTAGGACAAGCAGATAGTGCTTTCATAGAACTTGGCAACGGGCAAACAATGTTGATTGATGCAGGTCGAAGCGGAAATGCAAGCACGATTGTAAATTATATAAGAGGTCTGCAATATGAAACAATAGATTATGTTGTCGCATCGCATCCTCACGATGATCATATCGGCGGTATGGCAACTGTGCTTGATAGCTTTAACATCGGCAAAATGTATATGCCTAAACAAGCACATACAATAACTGCTTTTACAAATATGCTTGATGTTATCGAAAATAAAAACATTGAGTTATATACCGCAAAGGCAGGAACAAGTATTTTGTCAAGCGGAATTATTGATATTGATGTGCTTGCACCATTTACAGATAGTGATTCTAATCTTAATAATGTTTCTGCAGTTGTTAGAATTACATACGGAAAAACCGTTATGCTATTTACGGGTGATGCAGAAAAAGTTATTGAAAATCAACTCCTTAATTCAGGTATTGATGCAGATGTTTTGAAAGTCGGACATCACGGCGCAGGCTCGGCTTCATCAAGTAGCTTTATTAAAGCAGTTTCACCCGATATAGCCGTAATATCCGTTGGCGAGGGTAATTCATACGGACATCCACACTCTGATACTCTTGCAATTCTAAATGATGTCGGAGCAAAGATCTATCGTACTGATGAACAAGGAACTATCGTTGTAACGGCAGACCAAAACAAAAAAATCACAGTTGACAAAAAAGCTTCAACCGTGAAAGAAAATGCCCCTCCGGTAGTAGTTCAAAAACCTTCGGAAAAAGTTGAGGATAATAACACATCTGTAAGTGATAATCAAAGTCAGGTTGTTTACAGAACGAGAACGGGGAAAAAATATCACAGAGCAGGTTGCTCATATCTTAAAAGTATTATAGAAACAACAGTAAGTGAAGCTCAAGCAATGGGATTAGGACCTTGTTCAAGATGTAATCCACCAAGATAAGGAGAAAACAAATGAAACTTATAATAGACAGATTTGAGGGTGATTTTGCAGTAGTTGAATTACCTGACGGACAAATGATTGATTGCCCAAAAGTGTTGCTTCCTGACAATGCAAAAGAAGGCAGCATATTAAATATTACTGTTGACGAAACCGCTACTGATGATAAACTGAAAGAGGTTACAGAACGAATGAATAAATTATTTAAGGATTAAGGAGCAGAAAGATGAAAAAAAGAGTATTTTCGATTATAACAATTTGTTTGATGATTTTATCATTGTCATTATCAGCATTTGCTCATAGTGGCAGAACTGACAGTAGTGGCGGACATAAAGACAATAAAAATAAAAGCGGTCTTGGTGGATACCACTATCATTGTGGCGGTTATCCTGCCCATTTACATCCCGGTGGTGTATGCCCATATAAAGGTGGCAGTTCAAGTTCATCAAGCTATTCAAGTACACCAAAAACTGTATATGCTACAAGCATTACTGCAAAGAATGTGCCCTCAAAAATAAATGCAGGCGAAACAACAAAGCTTGAAGCATCCGTTTACCCTTCTAATGCAGAAGATAAAACTATCTCTTGGGAGAGTTCAGACACAAGTGTTTTAACTGTAAGTAGCACCGGAAGTTTAACTGCCGTTGGTATTGGTACTGCGACAATAACTGCAAAGACATCAAGAGGAACATCAAAGAAATTTACTATTACCGTAAATGAAGTTATTGCCGAAAGCATTAGCATAGCAAATAACAAAACGGAAATCTTGCTCGAAGATACTCAAACTTTAGAATGTGAATTTAATCCTGAAAATACAACAGATAAAACAGTTGTATGGACAACCTCTGATGAATCTGTAATCTCTGTTTCTGCAGATGGTAAAATAACTGCAAACAAGCTCGGAACTGCAACAATAACTGCTACACACAAAGAATTAACAGATAGTATTGAAATTGAAGTAAAGCCGATTGAAGCAGAAAGCATTAAGATCGTTTTACCTGATGATACAGAAACAAATGATAATGGAATACCTAAAGTAAACAAGGGTTCTGAAATTCAGCTCAAAGCAGAAGTTCTTCCTGAGAATACTACATACAAGGAAATTGAATGGAGCGTTAGTGATGAAACTATCGCAACCATTGATGAAAAAGGTGTCCTAACTGCAAATGCAACCGGAACTATAACTGTTATAGCAAAGGCTAAAAACGGTGTTACGGAAGAAATTGAAATTGAAGTTTATTCTTCTTCCGGAGATACTGCTGCAGGTATTGTTGGTCTTGCGGTAATTGGCGGTGGCGGAGCTGCTTGGTATTACAGAAGAAAAAAGAAGAAAGAAGCTGAAACAGTATGAAATTCGGTTTAAGAACACCGTCACTAAAAAAGTCCTTCAAAGCAAGAACAACCGGGAGAGCAAAACGGGCAGTAAAAAAAGCTCTCATTCCCGGATATGGTAAAAAGGGCATGGGTTGGTTAAAAAATCCCAAAAAAGCCGCCTATAACAAGGTGTATCATAAAACATCATTCAGTATATGGGATTTATTCAAGTAATGAAAGCAACCGCCGAGGAAAACTTCGGCGGTTTTTCAATTCCTTTTTTAAGCAGTTTGCAATAAACTTTGCCAAAAAGTTTGAAACAATCGTCAAAATTGACGCAATTATCTTGAAAACTGAAACGATATATGCTATAATTATGTTAGAGTAGTATAATTTTCATTAAACCCAAATAAGGAGGCTACGAATATGGAAGTTAATTATCGCAGACTTTGGCATCAATGTGTAGAAAAGGATATTTCAAAGCATCAGCTTATGGAAATGGCAGAAGTTTCTCCCTCTACGCTTACCCGACTCAGACGAAACGAAGTTGTTTCGCTAACTGTTTTACTTAAATTCTGCAAAGTTTTGGGTTGCGATATAGGAGATGTTGTAGAAGCTACTCCGATTGATGCAGATAACAACGAAGAATAAAACTTTCATTTCATAAATCAAAGGTGGTGATACCGTGACGGATACAGAATTTAATACACTTCTTGACGAGGTTGTATCTTCTCTTGAAGAAAAAGGCTACGAACCCTATGAGCAGATTTACGGATATGTTCAGACGGGCAATGAAACCTATATAACCCGTCACGGTAACGCACGAGAAAAAATCAAGCTATTGGATAATAGCAAATTAAAAGCTGTTGTATATTCCAAAGTAAAAGGAGTTGAAAGAATTGGATAAGAGTCTTGATGAAATTATATCTGCTTTAGCTATCAGAATAAATGAAGTCTATCATTTAGAAAAAGCTGAAGCTATAAGGAAGCTTCGTTCTACCTCTTTCTTCTCCGAACTTAAAAAAGAAGAAAACGAACTGTGGAAACGAGATATTGAAGAACTGTTCTCGCTCTATCAGGACGAGGTTGAAACCGGGCATTTCACAATTAAATAAAAAAATTACTCTTTCTATGTAGTGTTTCGCAATAAAACCGTAGTATATGGTTGAAAGGAGGATGTGCTATTGATGGATGACGAAAAAATAATAGAGCTTTTCTTCAATCGCTCAGAGCAAGCCATTGAAGAAGTGGATAAAAAGTACGGCAAGACTTGCCATAATATTTCATATAACATTCTACATAACAAGCTTGATGCAGAGGAATGTGTAAACGATGCTTATTTGGGAGCATGGAACGCAATCCCTCCGGCAAGACCGAACCCACTTCTGACTTATCTTTGCAAGATTGTAAGAAACTTATCTCTCAAACGATATGAGTTTAATACTGCCATCAAAAGAAATAGCACATACGATGTGGCTATGGAAGAATTGGAATCTTGCTTGTCATCACCTGAAACTGTTGAAAGCGAAATTGCACTAAAGGAGCTGACTCATATTATCGAGAACTTCTTGGATTCCTTATCAACGGAAAACCGTGTTATTTTTCTCAGAAGATATTGGTTCTCTGATACATATTCAGACATAGCAGCTCGTGTAGGAATGACAGAAAAGAATGTATCTGTCAGACTTACCCGTATCCGTGAAAAATTGCGAAACTACCTTACAGAAAGAGAGGTATTGGTATGAAATCAAAAAACTTCTCTAAAGCTCTTGGAGAAATAAATGATAAGTACATAACTGAAGCTACTGAATATCAGGCAAAGAAGCATCACTTTAATTGGAAATCGCTTGTTGCTTGTGCAGCAGTTATAGCTTTGATTGTTTGTATAACTCCATTTTTTAATGTTGGAAACAATACCGATACAAGCGACCAAGAAGCACCCTATGTACCATTTGCATTTACTGCTTATGCCATTGACAATGACCATAAGGTTTCATCGATTATTATGCACGAAGGTGAAACTGTTCCCGTTAGTCTTTTTAATACTGAAGATGGATTGAAAGGGTTTGTGTTCTCTTATGATTTAACAGAACCCGGAGAACAGACAACATCTGTTTCGATAATAACTGAAGGTGTTATTACTAAAAACAATTCTATCGAAGAAACAACGAGAACCGAAAGTGATTTTGATGATGCTAAACCGCAAGCAGGAGCCGGACAAGAAGAATCAATGCTGAAAGACGAGCCAACCGAAGATACTTCGTTCTCTCCGTATTCTTATGTGATTGAAGAAATCGGTGAACTTGAAATGGAGAAAGACAAACATTACACATATTATGTGCCGGAACAAACCGAAACATCACAATATAGATTGATGATTCCGAGAGATGATCTTGAGAACAATACAGTTAGCGAATATCATCTTCTTATCGAAGAAACAGAGAATGGTTATGTTGCGACAATAGAAAAAATTGTAACGCACGAAAGAAAGGTTGTACCCCCGGCTTATCACTAAAAGGAGTTGGTGTGATGAAAAGGTTAAATCAAATATTAAATGTTGTTATGGGAGCATTTATTGGTGTTTTTATAGGGCAAAGCATATATAAGATTTGGCATTACAAAAAATATGCCGATATGTATTTAACACAATCTGCTCCTTGGTACACAAGCATTTTAGTAAGCGGTGCTTTTACAATAGCCGTTATTCTAATAGTTGCTATCGTTAAATTGATTATCAGAAAGAAATAAAGATTTAATGCAACATTTTGTTGCTCTCAAAGGTATTATAAGTAGAGGAAACTTTTTCCTTGGAAAATGAGTCTAATATACATCGGAGGTGTAGCCTTATGAAGAATAAAGAAAAATGGTTTTATCAACTGCTTGCAATAGGTCTTATAATTGCCCTTGTTGTATGCTTTGTAAAAATCGAAGATTTAAGAACAAGAATAAATCATATTGATAACGCACATTCAAACGAAGTTTCAAGTTTGAGAAATCAAATATCATCTATTTACAACAATGTTGATGAACAGATGAAAAAACAAGGCAGCCTTTTCACGAATGTAAAAAGAGAGTTTGGAGAATTTAATTCCGAAACTATGAAAGCGGATATTAAAATTTCTGTTGTACCAAAAACTATCGTTGACAATATGAAAGTCAATGTTTCACTTTGCGGAACTACTGCAGAAATGACAAAGGGTGCAAACGGCGAATATTCTACTATCGTTCCTGTTGGCATTTTTGAGATAGAAGATTACTTCCCACTTGTAACAATATCTGCAAATGGAGAAACAAAAACAGAATACCTTGAAGACCAAAGCGTTCACGGTATATTCTCTAACTATCTTCCGACAATGCTTGGTGGAACTATTAAGACAAGTCGGGCATCATTAACAGACGGAAAATTGACAGTTGATGGTGATTTCTTCATTGGCTATAATCTTGGCAATATAGATAAAAAGGCTAAATTTGAAAAATATACTCTTATTACCGAAGTTGCCGGAAAAGAGATTGCAAGAGAAGATATTACAGACAAAATTAAAAAACACGAAAGAGTTGATAAAATAGAGAACGGCGAGGTTGATTTCAAATTCAATGAAACATACGACCTTTCCGGCGAAAACAGTTTAACAATCTATGTTGTAGCAGAAGATACATTCGGATATTTACATAAAAAGATTGCTTTTAGTTGGCATCACCCCGACATTGATGAGCCTGTTCCCGAACCTGCTCACGCTATCGAAGAAGCAATGTATGTTGGTGAAGTTATACTTGACAAGAACGGAAAGGTTCTGTTCGGTAAAGAAATATAAAAAGTGAGGTGTTTTTGATGAAAGAAAACAGGTTATATACTCTTTTACAATCACATAGAAAAATCGGTATTACTATATTTTGGATAGTGGCTATATTCTTTGGTTGCTTCTGCTTTCCTTTTGTCAACCTCACAAAAATTATAAGCGATACACAAAAGCAAATCAGCATAATAAATCTTTTCCTTTGCTTGGTTGCTTATTCAGAAGTTGGTCTGCTTTCAGGCTACATATTCGATAAGAAAAAGATTGGCGTTGTGTTACTAATCAATGTAGCTCACATAATCGCCGGAATGATCTGCAGATATTTTCTTGAATTTGGCGAAGTGTCAAATACCTATAACTTTACTTTGCCGAATATAGCGATTCACATTGTAGCAATTTCGTGTATCTGTATTTGCGGTTACTTACACGCAAAGAAACAGATAGAAGAAAGCAAGGAGGAAAGCTAATGGAATTTATATTTGAAACTACATACAATCAGAAAGCCTTAACTACAATGGCAAAAGGAGTCAGAAAAACGGCTCGTAAAAAGAGAACTAAAAGAAGTCATATTTTTGGATGGATAGTAATTGCATTAGCACTTCTTCTTGCACTTGCTGATATAAAGGACGGTATTGAATTTACTGCTAACAGAATTATCACTTTACTTGCAGCTCTCGTTATTTTTATCGTGCTTATATTTGAGGATAAGATAAACGGATATGTTGCAAGGAAGCGTATGCCTCCCGGAACAGAAAAATCAAAAGCAACATTTACCGAAGAAGGATTCCACTCTGAAACAGATGTTGGTAAAACCGAGTGGAACTATGACAGAGTTCTTATACTTGCTGAAACAAAAGACTATTTTATCTTTGTATTCAGTACAAGTCATGCACAAGTGTATGATAAAAACAATCTCTCCGGAGGAACTGTTGACGAGTTCAGAAAATTCATCTGCGAAAGAACCGGAAAGCCAATGACAACTCTTAAATAAGGAGGTCTGACTATGAAAACAAAAAAAAATAAAAAAACTACTGCTAATAAAATAATGTTGGAATTAAGAATTGTTATATCTGTTGTAGTTTTGGTAGGTGCAGTATTGCAGATAACGGGTGTATGGGATAAAGCTCTTAATGTAGCCATTCCTCTTTTGGGTGTTCTGATTCTGGTACAATCTGTTCAGGAACATAAAGAACAGAAAAAGGCATCTGCAATAGTTGGCTATGTTTGCTTTGTAGCTATGGTTGTTATGATTATAGGTGCAATGCTATAAAGTGAGGTGCGATTATGAATTTTTCTACTTGGCTTGCAATAGCTGTTGCAATTATAGTGCCAATAGCAATGGTTATATTTGATAAGGAAGAGTAGCAATCGGAGGTG